>JBFJXT010000101.1:0-7460 GCA_041623015.1 Thermoplasmatota archaeon
AGACCAGTGCCGGCCAGAAGCACCGCGGTCTGCGCAACAAGGGTAAGGGTGCCGAGCACTTGCGCCCCTCGGTCGCCAAGTCCGGTCGCCGCCAGAAGGACAAGCTTGTCTGGAAGAAGGAAAAGCAGGCCGAGAAGCGCCGCCAGTAGTCGATTTCGCCTCGCGCCATCGATTTCCTTCCCACCTTTCCCCTTCCTTTCTCTTCCCTCCTTTTCCACCCTTTGTAGTAGGCCCAAGTTTTGGCCAACCCCCTGTAGCCGCATGAGCGGCCAGCTTTACATCAAGATCCACGGGCCCCGGCAGGCCTGATATGGCCTCCGCTGGGCAAAAAATTGGGCCCCGGGACGGAGGAAGTCCTCCGCCCCGGAACGTAAGGCCACGGGACATGCCCTGGAAATCCAGGGCGAGTGGTGGTGGGTGGTTGTCGTGTTGCTGCCCGAACCCCCCGGAGGGCGTTCGGCACGTAGCCTTACAACTACCCCATGGCAATAATTGGCATAAAGAAGACGGGAAGGTTCTGCATTATCCAAAACAACGCGCCATTTTCACCATTAATCACTATACGTCGGCCCCTATTGACTAGTTGATGAGGGTACGCCGCGAACTCTTTTAGATGGGGTCAACCATCGACGGACTGTTCCGGTGTATCCCATGTCCCGAATCGGCGTAAGAAACGTCCTCGCTTCACTGATGCTCATCAGCATGGCCTCGCCCGTGACTGCGGAGCTGGAAGGCATCCAAGTCACACATGAGGCCCTCGTGCCGGTCGGTATTGACGCGAGCATCTTCACTGAAGATTGCATCAAGTTCACGACCTGCTTGGAGGAAGCCACGTTGGTTGAGTTTGACGACTTCAGCATCCTCACTAACGATCCAGACTCAGTGGTAGACGCCAACAACCAAACCTCGAGTTGCCTCATCATCCACGCAGTGAACATTTTCTCTGTGCTTAGCGCACCCGGACACTACAACTCAACCATGCAGCTCATTCATGGTGTCAAGAGTGACATGATCACCATGACCTGTGTCACCCTAGACATCGTCTGGGCTCTCCTTGAGGAAGACACTGTCAAGGACGGCCGCAAGGTCGTGCAAGCTGCCCAACCCGGCCAAATCTACTACCAACCCTACTGATTCCAATGCTACGTCGAGGAAACTCCACCATTCGCACCATCGCCCTGCTTGCGGCGGTCCTCATGGCGGCGCCCTCGATTTTGGCCGTGGAACCGGGAACCAACCTCGCTGGTGAAGCAACTTCAATGCAGCACAGCGGCGTGATGAAACAAGTCGGCGACCTAGGCCTATTCCGCCTGGCCGACGACGCCAGCATCAGCGCCCCGATGCTAAACCTCAGGGCAGCAAGCGTTTGGGGCTACTACTTCGACTACTCCGTCGAAAAGGTGGAACTGATTGGCATCAACGAATCGGCTAAACTGGAGAAGCCAGTCCTTGCCCCTTCGTTATTCATCGGCAGCGAAGATCAGCCCCTCACCAAGTTCAATCTGGACTCCTTAGGAGCTCGCCCTGAGTTCGATGTCCGCGTGAGCCGAGTTGATGACGATTCGACCATTCGATCGCTCGTTCGCGGCGACAGCGCATACAACACCATCCGGACCGCTCAACTCGTTCCCAGCCCCGATGGACTTGTGGAAGATGACGGCGAAGATGGCGACTCCCAAGCGAATGAAAGAACCCACACGTTCCTTCGCCGCACCATCATGAAGCCCACGGTGAAAACCGAGGCAATTGGTGGCGTGCTGGACGCCCACATCAAGGGCAACTTCATCCTTGAAATCAAGGGACCCTTCGTCAAGTTTGACGCAGCCAACTCCGAACAGGTGCGCCTTGAGACCGGAACGATTGAACAAGCTCGCCCTGGCGACTTGGCCATGGAATCCCGTGTTTTGCACCTTCGTTTGTTTGTCACCAATGGCGACTTGCGCCTGCGCCAAGACGGCCCCAACCATGTGGCCCAATGGGTGTCTGAGCAAGTATCCGTGGAAGGAGACGACGGCCTTGTTTTGCTCAACGGCCTTTCTCTAAATGCAGCGAGCCAGATTCAATATGAAGATGGCTACACGGGAATTCTTACGCCTGAGCCCAAGCGCATCATGGACCTGGAGCTCTCCAGGAACAAAGACCTCGATGCGGCCCCTGCGAGCACGTGGTTCAAACCTGTTGGTTTCAACGCTTGGCCCCTTGTAATCGCGGCCCTCGCTGGCGCAGCAGTTGCTGCAGTGATGGTGTTCCGAAGCAAGCGTTCGGCACCCCCTCTAGAATTCATGGAGCAGGCCTTGGAAGCGGGCGCATTTACCCGTGCTGCTCGCTTGGCCACTCGCATCCTTCGCGATGACCCTACGCGCGAAAGCGCGCACTTGGGTCGCGCCATTGCGTTTTCGCGCACGGGCCAACCGGAGCGCGTGGTTCGCAACTTAGAATCCTACCTCGATGGCCACGATCCGTCGGATGGCACTCTTCACTATGTGCTGGGCTTGGCCTACCGCGACATGGGCAAGGACGCCAATGCCAAATCGGCACTGGCGGAGGCCGTAAAGCGCACTCCTGCGCTTGCCGATCAAGTCCCCGGATACACTGCGGCGCCGCTTCCAGCCATGCCGGCTGTGTTAGAGAACGACGCACACGGTTATACGTAAGTTGGTAGATGGGGACCTTGATGTTCGAGGCACTCCTGACGCTGTTTGCCCGGGTTAATGACGCTAACCCGGATGCACTGCTCGCCCAGCCGGTGCGCCGACGCATTCTGGATTTGATTCAACTTCGACCCGGCATTCACGCCAGTGAATTGTGCCGTGAGTCAGGTGAGGCTTGGGGTACAGTCCAGTACCATCTTGCACTACTTGACAAGGGTGACCTTGTTACGGCGGTGTCTGCTGGCCGCGAACGCCGCTTTTTCGAGGGCGGAATTGACCCCGAGCGCGCCCAAATCATGGGTGTGTTGAATCAGGGTCGCCGACAGGAAATTGCGCGATTCATCCAGGAGAACCCAGGAAGCCGCCAAGTGGACGTGTGCAACGCCGTGAGCGTGTCTCGCAAGACTTTCCGCGCAAGCATTGCGCCCTTGGTGGACGCAGGCTTGGTTGCGGAGCAGAAGGGCCTTCAGACGAACCGCTACTTTGCGGATGACAACTTGTCTGAACTTTTGGATCCACCGTCCCACGTGGAATTGGAAGGCGTAGACGTCGCGTAGTTCGCGTGGCCACTCTAAGCTGGTGGCCACCCCAACCGGGGGCCACTGCAATTTTCACCGTTCTACCAAATCAGCAGTAACTGATAGCGCGTGCGCTCGACCGTGAACTGGCTTTGTTGGTGAGTTGTGGCTCAGGCGAGCCGCTTTCGGGCCGCCACTGCGATGGCGACGAGCGCGATGAGACTAACGAGGCCGACGCCGGGGCTCTTCTTGTCGGTTCTAAGCTCGCTGTCCAAGTCTGTCCCGCGCCCTGCTTCGTCAGGAATGTCTTCGCTGGTGGTGACCACGGTGCGCATATTGATGCCGGCTTGGATGGCGGCATTGGCGTTGTTGGTCACACGCAGGGTCAGATCACTGGAATCGCCGTCGCGCGCGTCATCTGGGGCGTGAACGGCCACTGCGAGGGCTCGGTTGGTGCCGGGGACCAGCTCAAAGGAGAGATCGCCTAGAATTTCGGCCCATTCGAGGTTCGAACCGGTGAGTTCAGCAGTGAATCCGGCGGAGGATGCGCCATCGTAGCTTAGGTCGAAGGTGTAAACGACGGTGCGTCCGGGGTTGACACGGCGATCTTGGCCCTCGGAGCCAACGTCGATGCGCAGCGATCCGTCGGTTTGGAAACTGAGGTCCACGGGGTCGTGGTATTCTTCCAGGGGAAGCTGTACCTTGGAGGTGATGGGGTCGAGCGTTGGAGCTGTGCTGCTGCCAGCCACGAATCCGGTGCCGACGAGGAAGGTGCTGTCGAGGAGAATCTGAATGTACAGGTTGCCGTCGCCGCCGTAGGGCACGATTTCTGCTTCAGGAAGCGCTGTGATGGGCACTTCGAACAGATTGTTGCCACTGACTGCGCCGCTTTGAGGCGCCGTGGTGCCTTCAGCAAGCAAGGTTCGTTCTGTGAAGGTGTTGCGATTTCCTGCGGTGGGCCCATCGCCTGTATCGAGGCGGCGCTCGGTGATGTAGTACACTTGCACGCTGAGACTTGGGTCAAGCACCGGCGTCTGGAGGTTGACACTGATTTCTGCGGTGCCTTGCTCGTCTAGGAGGAAGTCTAGGCCCATGCGGAGGGAGGGTTCGAGGTAGAAGCCCCAGAAGGCCATGCCTCGGTTGTTGGTCATGGGGGACGGCACCATGGCAAACCCGGCAGGAATTGGCAGGCGTTCGTCGCCGTCCAATTCTTCAGTGGCACTGAACCAACCGTGGACACCGCCAAACAAGGTGTCAAAGGGTGGCGTGATTTCTTGCTTGACGCTGTGGAACCAGACCGTGTCGTGGTGTCCAGCAGGCTGCGGCACTTCCGCCCAGTAAATACCCAGGGGCACCGCAGCAAGGTGTTCGCCGTCCGCAGAGGCAAATTCTGCCGAGAAATGGTCAATGAAACCGTGCTGATGGACGAAGGGAATGGTCACCAGAATCGTTGCGTTCACGGCGGAGCGGGCGGGCACGGTGAGTGCGTCACTAAAGGCCACTTCCCAGGAGGGGTGGGTGTCCGCAGTGGAGACGCTTACCGGGATGTCTTTGCTTCCGGTGTTGGTGAGCTGCATGGTGAAAGTGAGGGTGGTTGCTTCACCGTTGGTCCAGCGCACGGGATCGGCACTGAAGGCAAACAGGGCGCCGCGTTGGCGCACTTCGCCGGTCTTCATGGTGTAGCTGCCGCCAAGGCCAGTGTCGGGGGCTTGGTCGTAGTACCGGGGCGATCCGACACGGGGACCACTGCCGCTGCCATCAAAGGAGACGGGGAAGCCAAAGAACCCAAGCGCCGAGGCGGTGGCACGCACGTCCGTTAGGGTTGCATTTCGAGCAAGAGGCGCTTGGTTTTCGTCCACGATGGCATCTCGAGGCACTTCAATCAAAACGACGTTCTCGGCAAAGTCCAGGGTCGCCTCCACATTGGTGATGCCTTGGAATCGGTCGGGACCCACTTCCTTTTGCAGGAATGCTTGGGTCGTGTCTCGTCCAAATGCATCATTGACAGGGTTTCCAAGGGCCGTGACCACGAAAATGCGGTAACCCTGGCCGTGGAATCGGAAATCAAGCGTGTAGTCGGGGTCTGTGAAGGGGGCACCTTGGCTACTTTCACTCAGCGCTTCTAATTGCAAATAAAATGTGATGATGTTGTCGTCTTCTGCCCACACACCGCCACCGACGAGGTCCAAGTTGTCGTTGCTCATGGGGTCAGCTTGAGAGATGCTGCCATCAGCACTCTGCACTTGGACGTCCCCTGTTGGGTCCGTGAACAGGTTTGCTCGGACGTCCTCCGCTCCGGCCGGCATGACCACTGCCGAGGGAATCAATAGGAGCATCAAAACGGCGAGCGCCGAGCGTGTCATCAATCGGCTCGATTCCTGATGGCCGATAAGGGTTATGGGACTCCGCCCGACGCCGCTTTCAACCCCCTCGGAGTCCGAGGGCCGTGAAGGTCGGCCTGGTGGGCAAGCCCAATGTGGGCAAATCCACGTTTTACGCAGCTTCGAGTCTGGCGGATGCGGAAATTGGAGACTACCCGTTTACCACCATTGACGCCAATCGTGGCGTTGGCTACGTGCGCGTGGACGACCCCGGCCCAGACCTTGGTGTCACCTCAACGCCTCGATCAGGCAAAGTGATTGGACCGACCCGTTACGTGCCGATTGAATTGGTGGATGTGGCTGGTTTGGTCCCCGGGGCGCACGAGGGCCGCGGCTTGGGCAACCGATTCCTGAGCAACTTGGCCGAGGCGGACGCCTTGGTGCATGTGGTGGATGCTTCTGGGCGCACCGATGAAGAAGGCAACCCCAAACAGACACCGGACCACGACCCCATTGGCGACGTGGCATTTCTCGAAGAAGAGGTGGACCACTGGATCGATGGAATCCTTGCGGACGGCTGGGACAAATTGACCCGCCGCGTCCAGCAAGAGGGTCGTAAAATGGAGGTCGCCCTCGAAGAGCGCCTCGCGGGCATCGGCATCACGGCGCCCATGGCCCACGCTGCCCTTCGCCATACAGGACTCCTTGGCGTCTTGCCAACGACCATCAACGAGGAGGCCCGCATGGAATTGGCACGCTCCGTTCGGCGCGTGAGCAAGCCGATTGTGGTGGCGCTCAACAAGGCCGATTTGGCCACGGACGAACAGCTCGAACGAATTGAAGCCCACCTCAAAGAGCGCGGCATTCCCAGTGTCCGCGTCTGCGCTCAAAGCGAATTGGCGCTGCAAAAGGGCGCCCAGGCCGGCGCATTCGATTACACCCCCGGCACAGATTCCTTTGAGGTGAAAATCGACTTGAATCCAGCCCAACAGAAAGGAATGGACTACATCCAAACCCATGTGCTTACCCGATTTGGCAGCACAGGTGTCCATGCGGCGCTCGAAGCGGCGGTGCTTGGCCACTTGGAATTGATTCCCGTCTACCCCGTGGAAGACGATCATCACTTTACAGACAAAGAGGGACGAGTGTTACCCGATTGCCACTTGGTTCGAAAGGGCACCACCGCCAAACAACTGGCGTACCGGGTGCACACGGACCTTGGAGACCACTTCATTCGAGGCACGGACTGCCGAACCAAGCGCACCATAGGCGCCGAACACGAGCTCAAATCGGGCGACGTGATTCGCATTGCATCCAATGCGTGAACCCGCTTACGGGTATCCTTGGCACTCTTGGCGGTAGTCGGTGGTGCGAACGAAGACGCCGTAGCTGTCGGTGCCTGCTTCCACTGCGCACCAGTCACCATCACAGCCAACGTAGGCACCACTGGGGGGTGCGCCGGTGCCCGCCTGCAAGCAATTGTGCATGGCAGGTGCCGTGGGGGCAAACAGGAGTAAAACGAACAGTGCTAGAAGCAAAATGCGCATGACGCCGCATCAATCGGACCCCTATGTAATCCAATCGGGGTGTTGACGGGTTGCTCCAGCCGCTCCACATTTGAGGCCAACATGGGTAGAGAAAAGGTGGAGAAGGTTATCGATAGGATGTGCGCGCCAGGGCCAATCCCCAACGCGCCTGAATATCTGCACCGAGTCTACTCATAGATGATGCAGCGGCCATCTCCGGTGCCCTGCAAGTCAAGGTAGAGGCCACACATTCCTTGGCCTGACCAGTGGTAGCAGGCCCAGTCGATGCGACCGCCACATCCGCGATCATCGAGCCCAACTTCATCCACGGCCGCCGCATTGGCAGCGGGAGCAACAAGGAGAGCGGTTAGGAGCAGGGCTACGGCAAGTATGCGAGACACCATGCATCGAGATTGGGCCGATGCTAGTTGACATTAATTGGGG
>JBFJXT010000102.1:0-7456 GCA_041623015.1 Thermoplasmatota archaeon
TGGCCTCCTCGTGCAAATTCGGATTCATTCAGCAACTCTGTTGGATCGAGACAACCAAGGCACGGCTTCAACCATTTTCGGTGGCATCCAGATTATGGGATCGCCTGCGAGTGGAGATCTCGTCATCATCTGAACCTCGCCCCCCTCCTTTTCCTACTGTTAGGTGTCCTTGACGACCGAGTTTCTAGGGGGCACAGGCCTTCAACCATTTTGCATCTCCCGTCGGTCGCAATTGGCGGCCGCCTCGATTGTCCCATAAAATGAATCATCGTTCAAGGTAAAGGGCCCCTGTTAGGACGCATCCTAATGTTCTAGGGGAAGCCAATTCCGCAATTGTAGGGGTTCCGGGGGTAACCACCCGATGAACCCTACGGTGTGGGACTATATTCTCATCCGCCAAGTCTATGATTCGTGCGTAATCGAGGGTGGCACAGCGATCAAGATGGCGTCTCTGATGTGGTCGGGAGTATCCTCCTGGTTGCCATCACCGTATCGAGTTTCATTGGTCTAGGGCTCCTCATTTCGAGCCTTCCAGGACCTCCAAATCAATTACACGCGAGTCTCAAGACCGAAGTTCACCCAGGCCCCGACCAAGTTTGGGGGACGGGCGACGAAGAGGTACGCATTCGCCATTTGTACGGCGAAAGTATTCTCGAATCCGGCGCAAGCATTCATGTCATCCAAAACGGAATCGCAGAAGCGATTTCGGACACGATGCTAGGGTTTTCCGGGGATAGCTTCGATCTTGGTGAAACGTGGGTGCAGCAACGAACCCTCAATTTCAACGATCAAATTTCAGTCTCCTTTGCTGTACCCCATGGAACGGGCACCCGCTTGCTCTCAACGAGTACGGTCATCACGGGGCAAACCCCGTGCACATCCGACACCTCGCCGCCTGCAGGCATCGTGAGCCAAAACCCGCCGGATTTAGTCGCCCTTACCGGCCTAAACCCCATGAATGTAACGGTGCAAGTCATCGATACTTGCAACCCCGTGGATCAAGCGGTCCATCCCACCCTAGAATTCAACCTAGGAGTCGGCTCGCCCGTGACCATGAATCCGTTGCCCGGGGATCAATGGTGGGCGCTCATCCAGCCACCGCCTGGCGGCTGGGCGCTCTTGGCGGGTCAAACGCTAACGTACCAGGTGAAAGGCATGGCGGATTTACTTGGCAACATAGGGGATGCAAAGGCGGTTTCCGAGTACATTGACCCCATCCCCCCGACGCGCACGTACGTAGACAGCGCGGTCAATGTCATTGGGAGCCACTTAAATTTAGGTGGCGCCCAGAGTGACGATGACTTGAATTCTGCCGCAGTGCTCTCTGAAGGAGCCGGCAGTAGCGGAGGCGGGACTTTGACCCTTTACGCCGATCACCTCATTCTCAATGAAGGGTGGAGTGACGAGAATAGAGCTGTGGATGGGTTCAATTCTAGGCAGGCCAAATTCAAAGAATTGGAACTCGCGCCCATTGAGGTTGGATTGCCCAATGCACCTCCAACCACCAATCAAATTCTCAGTGTCACCATCGCGGGCTCGGGGCACATCGCGGGATATGTAAACGACGCGTGGCAAATGAATGCCTGTACATCGAATGGGTGCACGCAAGTCAGTGGCAACCTTGCCTCGGTCAATCCCCCCTCCTATCTGAATTTCACGTACGACATCTCCAACAAGCGACCAGGGGGCGGCCCTTGGACGTGGACGGACATCAATGAGCTGACCATCCGCGCATACCCGAAGGTTGTGTTTGACCCGGTCAACTTGAACGAAAACGACGGTGCCTGGTTCCTCGATGCCCTCTGGGCCGTGGTGGATCATGGGCCCGGGTATGACATGGACATTGAATTCCACTGGACTGGCGTCCCTGCCGGGGCCTCGCATAATCTGGAATTGAATTACCTCACCAACGGCGGCGCCTTCAAAGTGCAAATCTGGGACTCGGCGGCCTCCCAATGGTTTGACCGGGGCCCGGTCCTTAATTCTGCCTTCCTGAAGCCCTGGAGCCTTCCCATCAACGCAGATGAGTGGAACGGTGGGAACCCGCAGATTCGCTTCAAGAGCCTCCTTACGGATCCCTCGACTCCCAGTGACTTGCACATCGAATATGCCCGGGTGACCTCATGAGCATGAACCATGACGATGCCACATCCAATGTGCTTGGCGCCATTCTCGTCGTGGCCCTCGCATTCACGTTCATGACCCAAGTGCAGACCGATTACGAGCCGCGCTGGGAAGAAGACCGCGAAGCGGCCCACTTGGAGGGTGTCATCAGTCAATTTTCGGACTTGAAGGCCCAAAGCGAAAAGCAGGCGCAGAACCGAACCTTGAGCCCCGTAACAAACCCGGTTCGGTTGTCTCCTCCGGAGCGCACAGGACTGTTTTCTGCGGCCTCGGAGCCAGGCACCGTGGAGTTCGTCTCCAGCACCATCAACACCAGCGCCTGGGCACCAGAGTTGCGCCTTGTTCACCGAAACGGCAAGGGCCTCGGGTTGCTCAACGAACAATGGCAAACCAGTGGTGGCAGCAGCACCGTCGAGGAGATTGAGCGCATTGACAGCTTGCGCATCCGACTCACCGGACCCACCACGGAGAAATTGGAACTCAAAAAGCAAGCCTTTGTTCAGTTGGACATCACCGATGCCACAGGCAATTCTGCAGGTGCGTTCAGAGCGTATGTTCCCGAGAAGGAGAAGCATGACATCTGGGTCCGGGTTTCAACCGCCAGTGGCGAAGTGCTTGTGGATCAAGAATTAGCCGCGGATGTGAAGTACAAGGAACACAATCGATTCTGGATTGATGCCTTAGATCCCAGTTGGCCATTCAAACAGGTACTCAATGCCGTGGAGGCGCCATATCAATTCGAGTTAACGTATGGATTCCCGGAACTAGTCCCCAATAAGTGGCCCACGGTTGAGTATTCAGCCACATACGTGACACAGGCCGCCAGTGGACAGGAAGTGTTTGTTGGGGGCGGAACCGGCTCCATCATTTCCAATTTCCTCGAAACCCATCAAGGGGGCCGATTGATGTTCAAGATTCCTTACCAACAGCATCCAGAAGCCACGCTCGTGCTGGAAAATGGCGCCCTGATTATCGTGCAGAAGGAGGGAAATTCCATGCTCTTGTCGCCCCATTTCATCGTGGAGCGCGTGGATTCCATGACCCTCTTGCAAATCACTCAACCCGTCTACAAGGGCAGCAGTGATGCAGTGGGTGGGCGAAACGCGGCGTCGGTGGTAACCCAATCGGTGCAGGTGTCAGAGTTGCTGGGGACTGGACCGCGGTTTACGTACAACATCGACACAGATTACCCCGAGGTCTGGACGGAATTCCTCAATCGGCAATTGACCGATGCTGGCTTGATTTTCCCTCAGCACTTCAGTGTCACCAACACCCCAACAGGCGTTCAAATGCGCGTGGAAGGAAGCAGTGCGAGTGCCGGAACCCATGACGTTCAGGTGAACCTCGCCGTGTCCACCATCAATATCTCACTGGAGTAAACCGTTGCCTAGCGCCGATCGCTTCGGCGGCCAAGCTTTTCGAGCCCCGCTTCGGTCTCGCCGCTGAGTTTGAACGCGGATTGCGTGCTCGTGCGGCTGGTGCTTGCCTTTGCAGGTGACTTGCTGCTCGTGGGGGCTTTGGCTGGACTCTTGGCGGCTGGCTTTGCCTTCGCCGGCGTCTTGCGCGTGGTTGTTGCCTTGGGCGCAGCCTTGGCGCGGGGTTTTGCAGGGGCTTTCTTGGCCACGCTGGGCTTCTTTGCTGC
Source organism: Thermoplasmatota archaeon (assembly GCA_041623015.1). Lineage (GTDB taxonomy): Archaea > Thermoplasmatota > E2 > JACPAO01 > JAHFTW01 > JANQNI01. Next base: position 3,767 of record JBFJXT010000102.1, read on the forward strand.
CCCCGAGCCCGGGACGACGGCCGGTTTGCCGCCGGAGCCGCCTTGGAGAGCAATTCCTGCCACGGTTGCAAGGACGTTACTGAGCACCAAGATGATGAATGCAAGTGCCACGAACCGATCGGTACCAGGAATCAATTCCTTTGCGGGCACAGCAGCAAGCACGGCGGCTGCGAGGCCACGGGGCATCATGCAGAGCAACACCAGGTCGTCTCCTGCAAGTTTTATGCGGCGTGTGGTGGCCACCACGGCAATGTATCGGGCCAATCCCATAATGATGAAAATCAGCAAGCCCACCGCTAGGGTGAACCAGTCCTTGAGCAGGCTCAAATCGACGATGGCGCCAAGGAAAATGAAGAAGAACGTGCGCACCAGGAAGCTGATTTCGCCTTGGAATCGCTTCATGCCCCTGCCAAATTCGTCTCCGAGGCTAAAGGCAAGTTTGCCAAGCCGGTCGTAGTTGCCTAGCATGATGCCAAAGGCAAGAACGGCCAAGGGGCCGCCGCCGCTGCTGACATCCCCAAGAATCCATTCCACAAACACGTAGAGGCTGAACATGAATCCCATGGTGAGCATGTAGCCAAATGGCTTCTCTCGAACCCGGGGGTAAAGCACGAGCCACAGCACACCGGCCGCGATTCCCATGAAGAGGCTCATGGCGAAGGTGATGAGCAGCTTCGAGGTGATGCTCTGGGCATCAAAGGAAGGGCCCGACGAATCGACCATCTCCGTGAGGTTGCCCACGGGGTCCAAGTCAGGGGCGGTGCCCGCGGCCACGATGCTGATGAGGGTAAAGCTGACAACGACCACAAGCACATCGGTCAGCGCCGATTCGAGCCCAAGGATCGTGCCGGTTTTCTTGTCCACATCCATGTGCTCAAGGCTTGGCAAAACCACCAGCGCAGAAGTGCCGCCTAGAATTGCACCGAGAATCAGAGCGGTGGTGAAGGGAATGCCCAAGGCAAGTGCAACGACGAGGCCAACAAGGCCCGTGGTGGCGATGAAAGAGATGAGGCCAAGGACCGTGGCATTACCGAGGCCATGCATCAAATCGTGCAGATTCAGGGCCAATCCGCCATCGAACAAAATCAAGATCAGCGCCAGGGGGCCAACGATGTTGCTGAGGCTCTGGAGCGTGGTGGGATCCAGGTATTGCAGGAGGGGCCCGAGGATGACACCCACTAGGATCAACAACAGGGTGTCGTTGAGCTTGAAGCGCGAAAAGATGAGGTTTCCAAGGAAACCCAAAAAGATGATTCCCGCAACGGCGCCAAAGACGACGAGGGGGTCAGAGGAGTCAAATTCCAGGCCCAAGAGGTCGCCTTCCAAGCACGATGACCCAAGTTGGGTGATTTAAACGGAAGGGAGAAGCCACGGAGGATTTCCACTGGAGTTTACGGAGCCGCAGTCACGCAGATATTGCGCTGCATCGGAATCCGTTCAAGGATTGAATGAAGAAACGGGGCCCCATGCGCCACCTGGTAGGTGAGATACCGAGGCGCATAGGTGGGGGTCGCAAACGAATCGCTTACTGGCGGCGGCGAAGGCCAACGTAAGCCAAGGTGCTACCAAGAACGGCGAGGCCCATTGCGAGAACGGTCGGGAAGACTGGAATCAGCGTGACTTCCACGGGGCATTCTCCGTACTTGTCGAAGCTGTAGGCGTACGAGACACCCTCTTCAGTTGTCGTGTCGTGATACTCTGTTTCGCCCTCTTCGATCTTGTCAATCTTTTCCCAGTCGCCACCGTCGTCGGAGCGGTAGAGCTTGGTGTCGTCTTCTAGTTCGTCAAAGGTTAGAATGACGTCGCCATTTTCATGGAGGGTTGCAACGAGGTTGGGGCATTCGTCCTGCTCCTCGGGGCCGCAGATTTTGTCGACGGTGTCGTCGTCGTTGAGCTTCATGATGACCCAGGATTCAACGATGTGCCCGTCGAGGTCGCTCTTTTCGGCGATGCCGCCGGGGAATTTGTCGGAGCACGACACGTGGAGTTCCGTCACGTGCAGTCCCTCCGTGATGTCATTACCGCCACAGAATTTTCCAACGTCCTCATGGCCGTCGGTGTACTGGAAGTTGATGTTGACACACTTGTCGCCGCCAGCGGAGACATTGGGGGAGCTTGCAAGGAGGAGCGCAAAGAGGAGGCCCGTGGCCACGATAATCGAGATGCGGCGTTGTTTTCGCTTCATGATATTCACCTAGGCAGTTTCGCCTGGGTGATGCTCGGATTGGCGCTCTAATACCGCTACAGGGACAAGGCTGTGATGTGCGCATATCCCCTGCCCAAGGGTCGGATAATCGGCTTGAAGGCGTGGGGGATGGAGGCCGATTGCACCCTCAGCGCTACAAGAGGCCCCTAGTCGGGATGCCGCTCTGGCGCCTGAAATATGCTCGAATCTAGGGTGCAGGCCGCTTTTCGGCAAGCACTGAGGTTGATTTGAGCACCCACTGCAAGCCAAGGCCCAAGCTCACTGCCAGGTTGGCAATGAGGCCCCAGACCAGCAGGGACGCAAATCCGGGGATGTCGTTGAACAGTTGCGCGCCGAGGGCGTAAATATCCACGAGGAAGTGAAGCATGACGGCGCTCCAGAGGCCAAAACGAATTGCTGCGATGCCTGCAATGATGCCGAATCCGGCGGGAAGCAGTACGTGGCTCCAGGTGCCGTATCCTGCATGTGCAAGTCCAAAGAGAATCGCTTGCCCCGTCATGGCACCAATCATCGCGAGCCGGGCATTGAGGCCCACCCGCAGCAGCAAGCGCTGGAGCACCATCAGCAAGAAGACTCTGTAGACCAATTCCTCTGTGAACGCGGCGGTGAGGCTAATCATCACCACATGATAGATGGTCAGGTTGGCCCAGACGTCGCTTTCGTCGCCGTTGTTGAGGGCAGGCGTGGCGTTTTGCAGGAAGAAATTGACGGCAATGGTGCCAAGCAAGAGCACCGGAAACCAACCATAGCCATGAAGGGCGCTGATGCCTTCCTTGCCACTACGACCCATGGGAAACCCTTCGTCGCGCAAACGGGCAGCCAACTCGGAGAGCCGACGTGGGAATCCTTGGTGCAAGGTCCAGAGCATGAAGCCCGCGCCAAGGTATCCGAGATCTTGCACCAATCCCCTGGTGTACACTCGGCTCAGTCCAGCGCGGGAAATGGGCCGTAGCACGCTGTTGGGGTCGGTGAGAATCGTGATACTGTCCACGAAGCCCCAGATGGCCATCCACACAGGCACGGACATCAATGCAAGACCGGCGCTGCGAGCTACACCTCGGCCAGGGTGCCTAGCCAACACGTGGTAGAGGACACCCCCGGCGAGGGCGCTGAGCCACACGAGGGTCCAGTATTCACTGAACCTAAGCTCAAGATTGACGAGCGCCCAGGGGGTCATGGGCTCTAGGCTCGGTGGGACTTCCACGTACGCGGGTATGTGCCCTTGCGCATGACAACCCTTTGCACGCGGGCAGCGAGGCCCTTCTCGGAGGCGAGGATGTTCTGGGTGGTCATGTCTGCCTCGGCAAGGCCGATGAGTTCGCCCTTGAGGGTTTCTACGGCAATCGTTTCGCCCACTTCGATACCAGAATCCAGTGCTGCGATGCCACTCACTGCCAGGGGTGCACCGTGGCAAATGGCGTCTACGGCGGTGTCGCGCACCACGATTTTGTTCAAGTGTGCCGTGACGTCCTCGACGGGGCGAA
>JBFJXT010000103.1:0-7421 GCA_041623015.1 Thermoplasmatota archaeon
CGTGGCGCCCGCGTCTTCCGTGGCCCAGTTGATGCACAATCCCGGCAGCCACAAGGCCAACATCCTCGCAGCACTCGAAGAAGCCAGGAAGCGAACCATGCTCTTGGCCAGTGGACTTTCAGATGAAGACTTAGGCGCCGCCGTCACCTCGTACCTGAGTCCGCCCGTCTGGGATCTTGGGCACATGGCAAACGTTGAGGAGCTTTGGCTGGTGCAAATGCTGCTTGGATGCGGCGAGTTGCATCGAGGAGACAACGATCGCTACGATGCATTTGCCCATCCGCGAAGCGAACGGCCTAGCTTGAAGCTCCTTGATCGAGCTGGCGCTCGGTCATACATGGATGAAGTGCGCACTCGAACCAAGGAGGTTCTGGAAAACCTCAGCATGGATCGACCAGGCAATGGCAAAGTCGACCGATTGATTCGAGACGGTTTCGTCTATTGGCTGACCATTTTGCATGAGCATCAGCACCAGGAAACGTTGCTACAAACCATCCAACTGCACGGGCCAGATCGATACAAGGTTCCTGAATTTCGTCCTCTGCCGGAGCCCGTTCTCCAATCCGTCGATGATGAATGGGTGACAATTCCCGGTGGGTCGTTCACCATGGGAGCGCCAGTTGGATCCGGGGTCTACGACAACGAATCTCCGCCCCACGTCGTGGATGTGCCGGAATTTGAGATGGCAAAGTACCCTGTTACGGCGGGCCAATACCTAGAATTCATGGACGCGGGGGGCTATGATGATGTGGCGCTTTGGTCCACGCGGGGTCAGGCTTGGCTTGCGGAAGAATCGCATCATGCGCCCATGAATTGGGAACAACGAGATGGAGAATGGTGGCGAGTGGCGCCCACGGGTGGCGAGCGCATCGCAGACATCCTCGACGAAATCTTGTGCCACGTGACCCATTTTGAAGCCGAAGCCTACGCTGCGTGGCGCGGTGCTCGGTTGCCAACGGAAACCGAGTGGGAAAAGGCAGCCCGATACGATCCAGGTTCTGGCCATTGCAGCAGAAACCCATGGGGAGACACCCCGGCAACGCCAGAACTTGCCAATGTGGATCAACTGGGTTGGCACCCGTCTCGTATCGGCGCGTATCCTGCCGGGGCGAGTCCTTGCGGTGTTGAGCACATGATTGGCGACGCCTGGGAGTGGACCTCGTCTGGGTTTGACGGGTATCCTGGCTTCGAAGCGTTTCCCTACGACGAATACTCCAAGGTGTTTTTTGGCGGCGATTATCAAGTGCTCAGGGGTGGCTGCTGGGCTGCGCGGGCCGGTTGCGCCACTGGGACCTTCAGAAACTGGGATCATCCGTATCGGCGCCAAATATTTGCTGGCATTCGCTTGGCTAGGGACGTATAAATGGGCCACATCTGACGGTTTTGGGCCGCCCCGGAACCTCCTCTTTTTGATGGATGGCCGCCACTGCCGTTTTGATGGAGACTGAGACCTTCACCAGTCAGGGCATCGTGGACGACACGCGCCGGGGCCTTCTCGACGACCCCAAGTGGCTCAGCTCTTTGTACTTTTACGACGAAGCAGGCAGCCACTTGTTTGAGCAAATCTGCGACACACCCGAATACTACCCCACTCGTACCGAAGCTGCAATTTTGGAAGCCCATGCACAAGAAATTCTGGACGCGGCAGGCTCGGACTTGGTGCTCGCGGAATTGGGAAGCGGCTCCAGCAGCAAAACCCGCATCGTTCTCGACAACCTCCTCAAGAGCCGGGGTCCAAGCACATATTTGCCGGTAGACATCAGCGGCGATTTTCTCCACGCTGTGGCACAAGATCTTCACGCCTCCTTCAAGGGTCTCACGGTGTCGCCCATTGCCGCCGAATACAAGGACGGTTTGCAGCAAATCGGAGACTTTCCCGCGTCCCGCCGACTGGTTCTGTTCCTGGGCAGCAGCATTGGCAATTTTGAGCCCCCAGAACAAGTGGGATTGCTTCGCGCTGCGTTCGAAGCCTTGAGTCCGGGTGATGCTTTCCTGCTTGGAACGGACCTCGTCAAGCCCCAGGAGTTGCTCGAAGCGGCTTACGATGACGCGGCGGGCGTTACTGCCGCGTTCAACAAGAACATCTTGACGCACCTCAATCGCGAACTGGGCGGCAATGCGGACATCGATTACTTCGAGCACCGCGCCATCTGGAACGCCGAGGAGAGCCGCATCGAAATGCACCTCGTGAGTCGCATGGACCAAGCCCTCAGTTTCCCCGCCGCGGACCTCTACGTGGAGTTGGAGCGGGGCGAAACCATCCACACGGAAAACTCCTACAAATTCACGCCAGAGCGCGCCGCGCAATTGGCCAAGGATGCTGGGTTTACGCTCGAAAAAACCTGGACCGACGACAAGGCTTGGTTCGGATTGCACTTGCTTCGGCGAGGCTAGGAAGTCATTGCATGTGTCGCCACGCTGCCTACTTAGGTCCCGGAGTTGCTGCCACTGAATTACTCAGTGACTTGGAGCACAGCTTATGCCACCAATCCTATCAAGCCCGCGAATTGCTCACCGGCGTCGTCTGTGCCGATGGCTACGGATTTGGGTGGTATGATGACGATGGGTCCGACGGTATCGCTGCGCGGTATTCGTTTCCGGGTCCCATTTGGAGTGATCCGAACTTGGCTTCCATGGCGCCGCATATTCGCGCTCAAGTGATGGTTGCGGCGGTGCGCAATGCCAGTGTTGCCGGCAGGAATACCCATGACAATTGTGCGCCCTTTCGAGATGGCAGGTACTTGTTCAGTCTCAATGGTTTCTTGCCTAATTTCCCGGATGCCTGGAGTGAGCCCTTTGCTTCGTGGTTGACGCCGGAGCGACGCAACCGCGTCCGGGGCGGCACCGACGCGGAGTACTTGTTTCAAATTCTTCTGGCTCGCGTGGATGAACATGGGGGAGATGCCGCAGCACTCGCTTCTGCTACCCAGAGTTTGATTCGTGATGTGCTGAATCACGCCAAGACCGCTGGGCTGGACGTGTACCTCAACATGCTCCTCAGCGATGGTGAGCGCGTTGTGGCCACTCGGGCGGGAAGCAAGCCGACCCAAAACAGCCTGTATTTGCTGCAAGACGGCGATGAATTTCCGGGAGCAACGGTGGTGGCAAGCGAGCCATTGTATGACGATCCCTTGTGGGTCCCAGTGGAGTCGGATACGGTGCTCGTGGTGCAAGCGGGCGCGCCGCCGGTTCGCTTGCGGGCATAGCTTTCACGGTGCGTCGATTCGGCCAAATTCGAAAGGTTGGGTGAAGGAAAAGGACTGATTGCGTCAAAAGCACAATGTGGGGCTTAGAGGGCCGCAGCGCAGGCTTGGTTGGATTCCGAGCCCTCTTGTCCGCCGTGAATGACGACGACCTTGTAGCAGTGCAGAGCACCGGCAACTGTGTGGTCTTCGTAAACGGGGTTGTATGTGGGGGGAACGTGCCAGTAAATGGGGTACCATGCGCCGTTGCCATCGTGGCGGTAGATACGGTAGCCTTCGCCACTGATGTCTACAGCTTCACAGTCAATTTCCGAGGATGGGCTCCAGGTCAATTGAATCTTGCCGGGCGTTCCCTCCGCTTCGAGAACGGGCTGGGTGCCTGCTTCGGCGTCAGTGTCGGGGATGAGGCCCCCGACGACGACTTTGTCAAGACCATCCGTGCCGCAGGAAATGCCGGTCAAGGTTTGGGCACCCATCACTTGAGTGCTCAAGAGGAGCAATCCGACCATGAAGAATGCGGCGCGCATTAGAGCACCTTCTCGCCGAATACACTTGCGTCGAAGCCGAGGGTGTCGTCTTCAAGGTCCAGTCCGCCAACCACTTCTACCACGGGGGGGTCGATGAAGCGGAAGGAGTTGCAGACGGGGCCAGCGCTTGGGTCGCTGAAGGTGATGCCGTCGTTGCTGTACTTGATGCAGTAGGGCAGGTCGACACCAGCGCTGTGGAAGGGGCGGGTGAATGCAAAGAATGCGGGCGCGGTGCAAGTGCCGGGTCCGGTGGCGCCGACGGTGATGGGGCCGCATTCTCCGTCATCAGCTTGGTTGACGGTGCTAGCGGCGCCGATCCAGGTGGGGGTGCCGAGTTCGATGCGTCCCCAGCAGGGCAGCGGTCCGTTGTTGAGGACTTCCAAGTTGAGGGTGACGTGAGCGTGGTCGGGGGCGCCAACAGCAAACGTGCCAAAGCCGGGCGTGGTGGCGCCGACGCTGCTCGTGTTGCAGGAGAGGCTTCCTGCATTGAGCGTGTAGTCGGTGGTGGGGGTGCCTGCGCCGGGGTGGTCAGCAAGAACGGGAGCGGATAGGGAAAGCATGAGGAGCGTGGAGGCTACCAGTGCTACGTGTGTGTGTTTCATGGGATCACTGCACCAAAGGGTGCAAATGAACCACTAAGGGATGCCTCATCACAATTATGGCTAATGGGGGTCCGCCAATGATAATATAGCGGGTAATAAAGCAACTATAGTCCTAAATATTTACCCGGATGCTGCATTTTCTTCTATTTATTTCGCCCGCGAAGCTCCTGAAACACCTTCACCAGGTTTGAGCCGCCGGCCCGCAATGCAATCACCAGGTGATAGAACAAGTCCGCAGCTTCGTGTTCCAAGGGGTCATCGTTATCTTCACCTCGCAGTACTGCGCCCACTTCTTTTGCCTCCTCCTCGACCTTTTCTGCTGCAAAGGCGGGGTTGCCAAGAAGGGAATCCGTATAGCCGCCCGTTGGGGATTCTAGGCGGTTTTCTGCCAATTGATCTAGAACGCCGAGAATCCCTGGCGCCTGTGCATCAGGTGAATCCGTCCAGCACGAGCCGGTGCCTTCGTGGCACGCAGGTCCAATTTGTTCCACCATGGCCAACAAGGCGTCTTGATCACAATCAGCATACAACCCAGTGAGTTGTTGCGTGTGGCCCGATGTTTCGCCTTTGGTCCATAGGGCTTGGCGGCTGCGGCTCCAATAGGTCATTTGGCCGGACTCAAGGCTCTTGGTCAAGGCGTCCTGATTGGCCCACGCCAGCATCAAGACCGATCCCGTGGTTGCATCCTGGGCGATCACAGGGATGAGGCCATCTGCGTTGAATTTCAGTCGGGCAATTGCGTCTTGGTCAACGGGCATTTTCATGAAACTGCCTCCAAGCGCACAGCAACACCGGCGTCTTTGAGCATCTGCTTGACTTCGCCCACGGTTGCATCTTGATCGTGGAAGATACTGGCAGCCAAGGCGGCATCTGCGCCGGCAACAAGGGCATCTATCATGTGGCGGGCCGTGCCGCAGCCGCCACTGGCAATCACGGGGATTGACACTGCATTCGATACGGCCTGAGTCAATTTGAGGTCGTAGCCATCTCGCGTGCCATCGCCATCCATGGAGGTGAGCAAGATTTCCCCAGCGCCTAGGTGTGTCGCCTTCTCGCACCATTCCAATGCATCCACGCCAGTGTCCGTGCGGCCGCCGTGGCTAAACACGTTCCAAGTGCCATCGCCATTGGAGCGAGCATCCACGGCGACCACGATGCACTGGGCACCAAATTGCTCTGAGCAATCGGAAATTAGGTTTGGATTTGCAAGAGCCGCCGTGTTCATGGCCACTTTGTCTGCGCCCGCATTGAGTGCCGCGCGAACGTCTTCGGGGGCCCGAATGCCGCCGCCAACGGTCAGAGGAATGAACAAGGACTGGGCCGTGCGGCGAACCATGTCAAGGGTGGTTTCTCGGCCCATGTGGCTTGCACTGATGTCCAAGAAAACAATCTCGTCGGCGCCTTCTTTCTCGTAGCGATTGGCCAATTCCACGGGGTCGCCCACGTCTCGGAGGTCCTGGAAATTGACGCCTTTGACCACTCGGCCGGCGTCCACATCAAGGCACGGAATGATGCGTTTTGTGAGGCTCAAGCAGTCTCCACCTGGCCCTTGGTGCTCACTTCCTCGGCGCGAGGCGTCAATGCGATTCGAACGGCGCGGCCGAAGCTCTTGAAGGCCGCTTCCACGGCGTGGTGGGTGTCGCGCCCGCGCTTGTGCTCTAGATGCAGGTTGATGCGCGCATCCATGGCAAAGCTGCGGAACCAATGGTCGTAGATGGGAATCGGCAGCGGCCCTTCGTAGTAGGGGCGATCCACGAGGTCTACGGTGCAGGCCATGAGACAATCGTCCATACAGACTTGATCAAATGCCATACGGGTGCAGGGCGCGGCGCCGTGGGCTTGCTTGAACGCTTGTCCCATGGCAATGGCGACATCTTCGATGAGGTGGTGGTCCAGGTCGCCCGTTGCGCGCAAATGCAAATCCCAGCCCGCGTACCGGGTGAGGGTTTCCATCATGTGGGTCAGAAACTTGTTGTCTGTTTCCACGTCGTAGTTGCCATTGCCGGCCAAATCGAGGGTGACGTCGATGGTGGTTTCCTTGGTTTTGCGCTGAAGGGTGGCCTGGAATGGGCTCATGCTTTTGCCTCAGGGTTTTGATATTTCTGGATGGCCGCTTCCAAATCGATGGCGCCGGTGTAGATGCTCATGCCAAGCACCACGGCGTCCACGCCGATACCGGCAAGATACGCCAAGTCGTCATCATTGCTGATGCCACCGCTCACGATGAGCTTGGTATTGGGTGTCGCATCTCGAAGGGCGCAAACCACGTCTTGATCTATGCCTTCCAAGCGGCCTTCCTTGGCTACGTTAGTGTAAAGGAAACCGCCAAGGCTGGCGTCGTCCAGGCTCTTGGCAAGATCGACAGCGTCAACGCCGGCAGACTCGGTCCAGCCCTTGACCAACACATCACGGCCCCGTGCGTCCACGGCGAGGATGATGCGGCCGGGCCACAGGATCGCGAGTTCGCGGACCCAGTCGGGGTTTTGCACGCCCTGGGTGCCGACGATGATATGCTGAATACCGTTGTCCAGAAGTTTCTGCACGTCTAGCATGGATCGCACGCCGCCACCAAATTGCACGGGAAGGCCCGTGGACACGATGCGGGTGGCGTGGTGCCACTGGGAGGAGCCCCCGAGGGCGGCATCAAGATCCACCACGTGCAACTGGGTGGCTCCCATCGCTTGCCATTGCTTGGCTTGTTCAAGGGGAGATTGTTCGGATTCTACGGCCACTTGATCGGGGTCTCCGCCGACCAATTGGACAACTTTGCCGTGGCGCAAATCGATGGCTGGAATGAGATTCATGGTTTGGTGCTCCGGTTGGATGTTCTGAAACGGATTTGTATGACCTCTTGGTCGCTGGGCTCAATGCGCATCGCAGCCCCCCTGGCAACTGTCCTTGCCCTTGCCCTCGTCGGCATCGGCATTTTTGCCACCGACGTCACTGAGAGCCCGATGGATTCCTTGGATTCTGAACCTGGTGTTGAAGCCTCCGAGGCGCCCATGAACGGCACCATCGAGCAGTTCGTTGGCCACACCTTCCAGTTGGCTTCCGCACAAGCCCACAGCTTCGACATTGACGTCCCCACC
>JBFJXT010000104.1:0-7407 GCA_041623015.1 Thermoplasmatota archaeon
ATCTTGCCAGTGGGAAGCTGGTGAAAGAGAGTTGGATTCGCGTGGACCGCTTGGCGACTGTGGACCAAGGGTTGGTGCAGGGCGTCGTTGGAAAACTTAATCAGGACACCTTGAAACAGGTACGGGGCGGGCTCAATGAGTTGCTTGGTGGGTGAGCGTACCCTCCATCTTACGTTTTTTGGCAATCCAAACAGTTGACCTAGCCGGCCGCGGGCTCGCGCCTCGCCCAAGCATTGATTGGGGCGGGCGATGCATTCGCCACGGTAGCTAATACGACCCGCCCAAACCTGGTGGAGGAATTCGAGTTATGTCTACGGCGTCACGCGATCCAAGTCCCTCGGGAACAGAATCGCTTCGCGGATGTTGGGCAAGCCGAGCATTTGCATCAGGATGCGCTCGATGCCGATGCCGCAGCCGCCGTGAGGGGGCATGCCGTAGCGGAACGATTCGAGGTAGTCGCCGAAGTCCTTGGGGTCGAGACCCCAGCGAACGATGCCTTGCTCCAAGAGTTCGGGGTCGTGGATGCGCTGGGCGCCACTGATGAGTTCCACGCCTCGGTAGTCGAGGTCGAAGCTGCGGCTGAGGCGGCTGTCTTGCGTGCCGTCCTCGGGCATGACGTAGAACGGCTTGGGCTCCAAGGGCCACTTGGTGATGAAGTAGAAGTCGTGTCCGTCTTCTTGCATCGCTTCGCCAAGGATCTTCTCGGCTTCGGTTCCGATATCATCGCCAAAGGCCAAGGGGGCCTGGAGGCGGTCGCCGGCGCGTTCGTTGATGATGCCGAGGGCTTCTTCGTAAGCAACGCGCTTGAAGGGCAGGGAAGGGACGGGAACGTCCGCGCCGATGGCTTGCAAGTGGGGTTGGCAGTTGTCCACGACGGCCTTCCAGATGTGGTGCAGGAGGCCTTCGATGATTTTCATCACGTCTTCTTCGGATTCAATCCATGCCAGTTCCAAGTCGAAGGCGGTGGATTCGTTCAGGTGGCGAACGGTGTTGTGCTTTTCTGCGCGGAAGTACCGGGCAATTTCGAAGACACGGTCGAGGCCGCTGGCCATCATCATTTGCTTGTAGAGTTGGGGGCTTTGGCTCAGGAAGCATTCCTTGCCAAACCAGTCCACCTTGTAAGTGTCGGTGCCGCCCTCGGAGCTTGCGGCGATGATGTTGCTGGTGGTGATTTCGGTGAAGCCTTGGCTCTCGAAGTATTCCCTGCCGGCGCGAAGCACTTCGCTGCGGATGCGGAAAATGGCGGCGCTGCGGGGGCCGCGCAGGTCCAAGAATCGGTTGTCGAGTCGGGTGTCGAGGCCGGTTTGGATCTCTTCGTCCCAGAGTGCCATGGGCAGGGGCGTTTGGGCCTTGTTGAGGATGGTGCCGGCGGTGGGCAGCACTTCGAATCCGGCTTTGGCTTTGTCTGATTCCTTGACGAGGCCGGTGATGCTGACGGCGCTTTCGGCGCTGGCGTCCGTGAGGGTTTCAAAGAGGCCCGGGGCGCTTTCGGCGAGCATTTTCTTGAGGAGCACGAACTGGACGGTGCCGGTTTGGTCGCGCAGCTCTAGGAAGGCAATGTTGCCCTTGGCGCGGAGGGTGTGGACCCAGCCGGCGAAGGTTTGTTCGGTGCCGTAGTGCTCGGGCAGGACGTCTCCGCAGCCTAGCGTTCGCAGCGTCATCAGGGGCGCGACTGGGGAGGGATTGAAAAGAGGTGGGACGGCGAGAAGGCCACGCGATGCGCTCTAGGCCAGGGGCGACGTGGCGAAGGGGACCCCAAAGCGGTCGCACCAGACGCTGATGCCGCCAAATTCGGTGGGGTCGATGAGGTCCGGCAAGAGGACGTTGAAAGTGCCTCGTTCATTGATGCGGGCGGTGCGGTCTTCCTCAGTGACTACCGGGATGCGCTCGCCGTTGTTGATTTTGTCTCGGCTGCTGCCTTCGGATTCGATGAGGTAGAGGTAGATGTCTGGCCCCGCAGTCATTTCGAGGTCCTCGAAGCGCAGGTACCAAGCCCCGTCCACGTCGAGAAGCTGAACAGATCCGCTGGCTCGGTGGCCATCTTCACCCCGAAGGACGCCACCTAGGGCATTCTCCGCGACCATTTGGTCGGTCATGCCTGGAGGGAGGCCCTCGTCTAGCTGAGTGGTCTTTTCCGGCAAAAACAACGGAATGACGAATACCGCCGCAATGATTGCCACAACGGCCGCTGCGGCGATGCTGATTCCGATGATTCGCTTTCGCTCCACACCCCGAGGATGCGTGGAAGCCCTAGTTCCGTTTTATCCCACATTCAGCCCTGCGAAGGGCTCATCAATTAGGCACTGAGGTCCGGTTCGCCCTTCAGGGCAATGAGCAAGGCCGGGACCGCCGCCAGCACCACGAAGAATGCCGTGGCGTAATTTCCGCCTGCAAGGGGATTGCCATAATCTCCGCCTAGGCCAAAGGTCAATCCGAGGGCGACGAGGTTGACGACGAGCCAAACGTACGGCATCCACATGGGCTCCAAGCGCGTCCAAGCGATGCCCATAATGGCCATGCTGGCAAACACCGCCGACGCAACCGCAACGGTGTGTCCCGTCTCTGCTCGTGTGTCCGGCCCGCTGCCCTTGTAATTAATGTCTCCAATGCTCATGGAGAGCGCCACGAGACAAGCCACCAACAGGAAGCCGCCGGCAATGTATCCAGCGCGGTGGCGAAGCAAGAGCAAGAATACAGCCGCCGCAACACCCACAAGGGGCACAAGGGCGACGATGGTGCCTGAAACGACGGTGGCCATCAGCGCCGCTAAGACAGCAGCCACGAAGACGAGAATCGGCAGGGTCTTGCTCATAACCTTGATTTATCGCTCAAGAAGAAAAAGGGTCCCTTTCAGAACCGCAGGGCGCTGGCCATGCGATTATTCGCGGTTTCCTTTCATCATCTCCGACCACATCAGGAGAACAAACGCCCACAGCACCACGAGGCCGCTGGCGCCAAACAGGAATTGCAGCACCCGTGCGTCGGGGTCGGGGCCGGTATAGACGATGCCTAAGCCCACGATGAGCGCCGCGACGACGATGGTGAAGCTCATTTTGAGGCCGGTGCGCCCTTGGCTGGCTTTGATGCCCTCCAGACCCGCGATGTCGATGGTGGTGCGTAATTCGTTGCGCTCTACGCGCCTCACCAATTGGTTGAGCGTGTGCGGAAATTGCCGTCCAAACTTGAGCAACTCGCCCAGGGTTTCCTCGACGATCTCCTTCTGCTTGCGGGTATTGGTGAGATTTTTCCATACCAGTTCAGCAACGAGGGGCTCAAGGACCGTAACGAGGTCGTAATCGGGGTCCAAGTCGCGGCAGAACCCATCAAACTGGAACAATGCCCGCGTGATGAGCATAAAGTCGGGAGGCAAGAGCATCTTGTGCTTCTTGGCCAAACCCATAATCATCTCCATGAGCCGAGGATCCGCCACACTCACTTCTTCGCGCTCGAAGAAATCCATGAGCTTCTCCGTGTCCACTTGGAACCGCTTCGGATCATGCTCGCCGTACTGATCACACAGATCAATGACCGATTCGCCACAGGTTTCCGTGTCGCCTTTGCTGATGGCAGTGATGAGGCGCAGGATGTTCTTGGCTCGGCGCTCCGTGACGACCCCCACGGCGCCAAAGTCCAGGAACGCCACTTGATGGGAATTCATCACCATCATGTTGCCCGGGCTCGGATCTGCGTGGAAGACCCGGTGCACGAAGATTTGCTTTGCCATGGCGTGCGTGATGATCTTGGCCACGGACTTACGGTCGATGCCTTGGGTGTCGAGGTCCTCCACGTTGGCAAATTTGTGCCCCGACATGAACTCCATCACCAAGATGCGCTTGGAGGAGTGATCCTGGAACATGCGCGGAATGCGCACCGCGTCGTCGTTGCGAAAGTTGTTGGCCACCCGCAGCGTGTTCTTCATTTCGTAGCCGTAATCCAGTTCCCGCTCCAGCATCAACTGCAATTCCTCAAGGTGCTGCGTCGGTTGCCAAATGCGGCTCGCAGCGAAGGTTTTCTCGATGAACGTCACGAGACCGCGAAGAATCTGGAAATCCAAAATCATCCGCGTCTCAATGCCAGGGTGCTGCACCTTCACCGCCACGGGCGTGCCATCCAGCAGCACCGCCTTGTGCACCTGGCCAACGCTGGCGCTGGCAATCGCCGTGGGCTCAAAGCTCTGGAACACTTCTTCCAGTTCCTTGCCCAATTCCTCACGCACAACGTCTCGGATATTCTCAAAGGGACTCGGCTTGGTGCCGTCGTACAGTTGCTTGAATTCCTCAGCATAAGCACGAGGAACCAAATCGGGCCGCGTGGCAAGCAACTGGCCCAATTTCACAAACGTCGGCCCTAGGCGCTCAAAAATCACCCGGAGCTTCCGAGCAGCCGGCTCATCACTGGGCCGAACCGTATCCTGGCCCTTCAACAACGCCTGCAACAAGCCCCAAAAATCATTCTCCACCAAGATATTGATGATTTCATTAAACCGCGCAAGACGGGAGCGGCGAGGCAACTGCTCCAAGGACGGCATTGCGTGCTCCAGCGAGGACCGGGATGAAGGGGTTGTGGTTGGGAGTGTTCAGACAATTTCGATGGCTTGCGCCGCGGCTCGAATGGATTTCTGTGCCCCGTGCCGAATGGTCTTCACGAGGCCAAGGCGCTCCAATAACGACACATCGCGGCTAACGTGTGCCTTGTTTCGATTGAGCGCAAGAGCGAGGGCGTCGAGGCTGTCGAATCCATCGCCATCCCGAACGGCGAGCCACAGGCGAACGCGAGCCTTCGAGAGAGGGTTGTCCGGGCCTAGAAGCAAGTCCGCTGGGAGGTACAACAAGTCGTGCCCCCGGCTGGGCCCCTTCGCATCGCGGCGAAGCAAGTCGAACGCATCATGGACTTGATTGGCAGCTTCGTCCTTGGTTGTCGGTTTCATGTGAATCCCATCCATTGGCGGTAGTCCAGGATGTTGTTGGCAAGGCCCATTTCCGCCCAGTCGAGAAACGACTCAAGGTTTGAGTCACCCAATGGGATCGGCGCGATTCGCTGCGACTGCGGGAGCCAGAAACGGTGCATGTGCGGGGCCTGTCCGTGTCCGTGGTCGTAGCGCACAATGGGAACGACCTCGCCCGAAGGGCGTTCATCCTGGTAGTGCAGACTGAACCGCACCAAGACGCCCTCTCGGAAGACTCGATCCCGTTGAAGCATTCCACCCAAGGGCAGAACGACTCGGGTGCGTTCGCGACTGGACACGAGAATATGGATGGTCTTGGTTCAAATGAGTTGCGCTGGGAGGGTAACTGAAAGTGTTTGGAGATTTATCACCCAACGCGAGGAAATGCCACTGACCATCCCAGCACCCCGCTTGCGTTGTCAACTGACTCTATGCATTCCGCAATTCCTGTGCAATCCGAGCATGCGTTCGCTCTAAATCCCGAGCCAACCGAGGATGTGCTATCAGACGGTGGGCCAAATATCATCAAGGGACGCCAGGGCATCGCAATCGGCAGCAAGCGCGTCGAGTTCCGCAAAGAAATCAGCTTCCTCAGCCTGAGTAGATTGTTGGATGAGGCGATTGATGACGGCATCGAAGGATTCGCCAGGCTGACGCAACGTGGAGAGCTTCTCCTTCGTTGGCCGGTGAATGAGCACCGTTGCAAATTCTGTCATAGTTGCATATTGTGTAGCCCTTGTCGCTGAGGTTTCTGGGGGTTGATGCTGGTCGCCACTAGCGGGTTGGGGGAGTCAACGGTTGAGCTAAGCCTCCCGAGGCCACCGACCAAGGGTCGGTTTGAGCGATAAGTTACGCGGCATCAAGGCCTGTTGAGGGGGCTACGTGATTAGACCAAGCAAACTGTCGATAATCTCTGAAGCAGCTGCACGCGATAGTTTTCCTTCGCCGTAACGGGCTAACGCCGATTCATCGCTTGGAATGGCCTTCAGCACATCAATCAAGAACGGCAACTCGGCCATCTGTTCACCGAGGAACCCAATCTCCCAGTCGGGCCCTGAAGTTCCTGAATCCAGGATTGCTAGGACGTCGCTTCGGTCCTTGACGAGCTTGTCTTCGTCGTAGGTTTCATCCAAACTTGTGCCGTTTTCGAGGCGAATCGTGCGATCATAGCATGCCTTTGCTTTGAACAGCAAGAGCAGTGAACGGGTCGGAATTTTCACCCTTTTTCCGTTCACCTTTCCTTCCACATGGTGCTCCCGCACGAGTTCAAAGTTAAGGCGCTCGTCACGGTCCTCAAACCGGTGGTCTTCGTTGTAACCTGCAACATCGACGTAAATTCGGCGAGGTCGAGGATCTTCGAGCGGCCCTTCGAAATCCTTCCAAGTGCCTTGCCACCCATCTCGCTCTTTCTTTATTCGCTCGTAGGCGTGTTCGGTTATCAACCAGGAAAGCAGTCTGCCGCGGCGCTTGGCATTCAGAACTAGGTCGATGTCGGTGCTCTTCTCGTAAGGGTTGTATGCGTAGACAGCCCACCCTCCAACCAAAACGGTTGGGTTGTCGCCGTCCGTTTTCTCGCCAAGGTAATCCAGGATACAGTTTAGCTCTGTTTCGCTACGCTCCTTGATGTTCACGTTGAAGCACCTCCACCAATCGCAATGCCGTATCACGGGCGGAATAGCCCATCCCGGCCACATCGAGAAGCGCCTGCCGAAGGCTGACGCACTTGCGAGGCCCTTCTCCCTTCGAACCAGGTGCAAGTGGCCGGTCTGGCATGTAGACCGTGAACCGGACGCCGCCATCATTGTGCAGGCCCTGCATTGCGACTTCCAAAGTGTCAGAATCGTTGGCATACACCTGGATGGAACTGTGGTGGAGCAGGTAGTCGTCGTATTCCATTGCAGCCGTGCGGCCGCACAGATGGAATCCGGGGGGACTCAGGTGTTCTTGGATGTCGGGCCATTGGTGCTGCAGGTGCGCAATTGCATCATCCCAGTCATGCAGGCCAGTTTCGACAGAGCACACCCGGAGCTTTTCAAAAGGGCGCTCGCTTGCCACTTGGTCAAGAAGGCGCAGCAATGCTTCCTGTGGCATTTCTCCGTCATGTGATAGGATTCCCCTGGCCTGAAGGCCGCGCACGATTCCAGAGGTCCACCCAACGCTTGTGCCTGTTGCATGGGCAATTCGTCGCACGCCTGGATTGTGTCCTTGCGCAATAACCTCGGCCACCACGTTCCAAGCCTTGGGTTTCGTAATCGGGAGTAAGTTGGTTGCACGATGGCCCAGCAAGCGCATCGGGATCGTCACGGTCTTGATGTTCAATTTGGCGGCGAGTGCTTCGACATTGCGCGAAAATGAAGGTGCTGCAAGCACACCTGTAAGGCGGCCAGTCGGTTGATGCGAGCCCAACAAATCTGGATTTTGGGTATAGAGGTGCACTTGCCCAAGCGCGTCCATGCCGGCTG
>JBFJXT010000105.1:0-7372 GCA_041623015.1 Thermoplasmatota archaeon
AGATCGGCAACATCCGCGATGCGCGGTGGCCACGATGATAACTCAGCGCGTTCGGCACTGGTAAGAAACGCATCAAGCCTATCAAGGCTCATGGTGACGGGGATACTGCCTGCTCCGGTGCCTTTGCTTGGTAATTTGCCAGCCACGAGATGGGTCTCAATGGGAGCGCGGCTGGCGGGGTCTTCCATTTGGATTCCGACGAGGGCCCCTAAAGTGACGACGTTGTCTCCGCTGCCGGCCGATCCAGGTGCATCCAAGTCAAATTGTGAGTCGGTTCTAACTGCATCTTCGAAGCTTCGCCTACTAAGAATTCCTTGTGATTCTAAGTGAACAATCGGGTCGCCGCCGTGACTGGCAAGCGCGGCCATGGCCTGCTGAAGATCCGGGAACGTGCTTGGGGGAATCGCCCCAACTCCGTTGACGGTGACGCGCACATCCTCGGTGTAGAAGTCGCTGATGCGGGACTCGGTTTCGCTTTGCATGCCCGCAAAGAGCCCAGATACCAACAACAGCAAGGTGACACTTCCGGCAAGAACCATGGCGGTACTGACGTACCACTTGATGGCCCCACGACGCCAGCCACGGGCAAGCACGCCGACCGGGTTCTTCACGTGTCATCCTCCGTGACCGTATCGTTGTCTGGCTCCTCCACGCTTCGGCGCGCTTTGGCCTTGGCCTTGGCGACTTTGGCAACTTTTGCGACTTTGGCGTTCTTTTTGCGTAGCGCCTTGCGGGCTTCCACGTAGTTGACGTGGCCCAAATCGCCACCGCTCTTGACGTATTTTTGCGCCCGCTGGAAGGTCTTGTGCAGGTGTCCAATGTGTACCACGGCGGTGCCAGGATTGACGAGCGGAACGGTGGCGGTGCTCATGACCACGCCGCCCTTGGGGGCAAAGACGCCGTCCACGTGTTGACCAAAGGGGTCGTTGATGGTGGCAAGGCGCTGGTTGGCGCGAACGAGGTCGCCGGGGGCTACTTCCATGTAGAGCAAGCCGCCGTGGTCTGCGCGCACCCATTCGGTTTTGCGAATCAACACTTGCATGTCGGCGCTGCGCACGCGCTTTTCGATCATACCCAAGTGGCGCATGACTCGAAGGATGCCGTCGGCGCCAATTTCCACGGCGTGCTCCTCAAAGCGGCCGGGTTCTCCGGCTTCGTAAATGATACTGGGAACACCTGCTTCCAGGGCAGCACGGCGAAGACTTCCCTTGGGGCCGGCTCCGTGCATCATGATGGGTGTCCCAAATGCCTTCATCATGTCCTTGACCACGGGGTTGTCTCCATCGCCTCGCACATGGCAGAGGTTTTGTTGACCCACGGCGGCGGTGTGCAAGTCAATGAGGTAGTCGCCTTTGCGAATGACGCGCTCGAACAAGGTATGGGCAATGCGGGCCGCCATGGGGCCATCTGGGTCGCCAGGGAAGTAGCGATTCAAGTCGCGGCGATCGGGAAGGTACCGAGTTTGGCTCAAGAACCCAAATCGATTGACCACGGGAACGCCCACGACGGTGCCTTTGAGGGTGGCTGGGTCGAGGGTGTCGAGGATGCGGCGCACGACGGCGATGCCATTGATTTCATCGCCATGAACGGCAGCAGTGAGCGTAATGGTCGGACCCTCTTCGGCACCTCGGACAATCGTGATGGGCACGGTTGCTGGGTGGTTGGTGGTGGTCTCGCTCACTTTGAGATTGGTTTGCGTCACGGTGCCAAGCTCCACGCGGCGCCCGGCGATGATTTTACTGGTCATTGGTATGCCTCCGCGTACTTGGCCGCGTATCGAACGGCGGCGCCTGCGATGTCTTCTCCCGTGGCCCGTTCTAGTCCTTGGAATCCGGGGCTTGCATTGACTTCAATGATTTTGGGCCCCACGTGAGACTCTAGGTAGTCGACGCCGGCCATTTGCAATCCCATGGCCTGTGCTGCTTCGATGACGGCTTGCTCATCCTCTTCGCTCAAGTGAATGGGTCGCCCGAGTCCGCCCCGATGGATATTGCTTCGGAATTCGCCGAGCTTGGCTTCGCGGCGCATGGCTGCAACCACGTGGTCGCCCACGACGAAGGCCCGCACGTCTCTGCCCTTGGATTCGCGGATGAATTCTTGCAGCAAGATGATGTGCCCGAGGCTCCAGAAGGCTTGCAGAATCGATTCCAACGCTTCGCGACTCTCGGCAAGCATGACGCCGATGCCTTGGGTGCCTTGGAGCAGTTTCAGAACGCAGGGAACACCTCCCACTTGGGCAATGGCAAGATCAATGTCTGCCACGCTTCGAATCACCGCGGTGCGCGGCATGTCCACTTTGCAGCGAGACAGAACTTGCATGCTTCGCAATTTGTCGCGGGCCCGGAGAATCGCTTGACTTGGGTTGACGCAGGGGACACCCATCACTTCGAATTGATGCAATACGGCGCAACCAAAGTCGGTCACACTGGTGCCGATGCGGGGAACCACCACGTCGACGCTGTCGATATCGAAGGCGGCGCCTCGGTAGTACAAGTGAGGGTCATTTTGGTGCAGAACCAAGTTGGTTCGGGTGACGTCCATGGTGTTGACGGTGTGTCCTTGCTCAAGGCACGCTTCACGGAAGCGACGCATGGAATACAATCGAGGGTCTCGCGTCAGGAAGAGGAACCGCACGACCATTGATTCCTGGATGAGACTTAAAGCCGGATGGCTAGAGATTGTGAATGAAATCCAAGAAAAATCGTACCTGCGGGGCCGATTTCAGGTGACGCCGATGCGCAAGAGGCCCTTGCCGTCCTTAAAGATGCGAACCACACCGGATTCGCTCACGGTAACCGCGATTGCCTTGGTCTCTCCTGTGACCGCTGCGCCTGCAAGGTGCCTTCCGCCCAAGCCACTTGGCAATTCGGTTGGATCACGCACTTCGATGTAGCGCCCGGCGGCTTCCACGACGCCATCTTCGCGGATGATAATGGCGCCGTCCACTTGTGCAAATTCCTTGATGGTCTCGTGGGTGCTCGGGTCGAGGATGTTGCGGTCCTGGGGAGGGTGCCCGTGGAACGGGTTGAGGACAATTTGCCGGCTGTGTTTGAGTACTCGGTCCGTATCTCCGATGACAAACAAGGCGCCGACCGCGTTCTTTTCTCGGCCTTCTTTGGCAAGATCCCTGGCGATGTCCAACACCGCTTCCACCACGCGCACGTCGGCGCGGTACTCCAGGTCCTTGCGCAGCTTGGCGACACTTTCATCGTGGGCCATGTCGAATGCAAGGAATCCGTGGCCTGCTTCGTCGCCAAGTTGCACAACGAACAAGCGATCGTCGGCGCGCACTTGACCTTCCACGGTCGCAGCTAGAACCACGTCGCGCAAGTTGCGCAACCCATTGATGCCGCCACCCACCCGGAAGCCCAGGGAAATGACTTGGATGTCGTTCTCTAGATCCTCAAGAGTGTCCCTGGCGGCGGGGTGCGGTGTGGCGATGCGTAAGGGAGATCCCATCGCTTCGGTCCACGCAACCAATTGGTCCATGTCGCTGCCGGTGACCATGGTGACGGTGGCGCCAAAGGCGTCGCGAAATGCGCGAGCTTGATCAAAAAGCGCCTCCATCAAGTCCGGATAGTGGCTCTTTGTTGAAAAGTCGGGAAGGTTTGCCTCCGAGGCCCTGCGGGGGGCCTCGGGGATCTATTCGAGGGTGCCACTGGCGGAGCAATTGGGGCAAACAATGTGCAGCGGCCGGGCGCCCTGGGCCTTGAATTGGTGAGTGCAGGCGGGGCAGGTCACGTCGAGCGACTCGGCGCCGACGGCTTGTGTTTGACTTGCCGATTGACCCACGTTGCCTCCGAAGGGATCCACAACGGAGTCATCCCCGGGGAATCCGTCGTCTCCGTCCAGGGGTTCGATGGGGTCGCTGCCAAACGGATTGTCAGGATCAAGGGTGTCTTCGTCTTCGTTGAGCCAGGATTCATCCAGGCGTTGGTGGCGCAGGTTGAAGAACAAGACCAAGCCGCCAATGACGAGGATGGCCACGACGGTAAGAGTCACCCATGCCCAGACGGGGACGGCCGAGGGGTCTTTGATGAGCGTGGCACGGGTGCCGCCAAACGTCGCATTGGGTCCGCCGGGGTCGGTGCCGTCAGACAAGGAGGTTTCATCCCAATCGAGTCGGCACAAGTCATCGGTGAAATAAGCGGTAACGAGGTAGCTGTCGCCTTTTCGAAGCTTCAAGTCGTCAAGGTAACGGCGCTCTTCAAAGCCATCAGACGGTGGTTCCACTTCGTCGCGAAGCAGGATGCTTCCCTTGGCGGGGCGCATCCAGACTTGGTAGCCTTTGAGCTCGATGCCGTCGGGAAGTTCGCCCTTGTGCTCTCCCCAGGTGATCGTGGTGCTGCCTCGTTCGCGCACGGCCATGAGGTCGGACATCAGCAAGTTCTCGGCGATGCAGTCAACGGGCAGGACCAATTGAAGCGGGTAGTGGTAGGTCTCACTGAGGCCGCCGGTGCTCAGGGCCGCCACGTGGAGCCACAGCAGAACCGGGGGCTCCGAGTCACTCAAATCAAAGCGCACGGCGGGCTCTGTTGCTCGGTAGAGGGTTTCGTTGGTGCCGCCGGGAGCTTCTGGAACCTCGATGGCGGCTGTGATGTTTTCCTCTTCGATGACCGTGGATGCCCGATTGTCAATCACCCAGAGGTAATCGAGGCCGCACGCTTCGGGGTCGGTAAATCCATCCAGGGCGACAGTGCCGGTGAGCTTGGTGCTCTCTTGGGCAATGCCCTCTTGGTTCAAGGGATGGCTGGCACTCAGCATCTGAACACTGTCGCCACCCATGGCCGGGGTGTCGTCGTCAAGTGTTCGTTGCTCATGCACTAGGGCCAAGACACTTGGGTTGCCAAAGTCGTCAATGGCCTCGATACCGAAGTGGTACGTGGTGCTGGGGCAGAGGCCCGCGATGGTGAGCACTTCTTCCTGCCCTGGCTCAGCAGGCGATTGACCTGCAACGGACACGGTTGCCCAGGTGCCATTGGCTCGAAGGGCCTCTACTTCCTCGGCGCTCGGCGCATCTGGAATGGGCTCCTTCGAGACGTACACTTGATAGCCGGCAACGGGACCTGTTGCATCGAGGCCTGCATCGTCGCTTGGGGCGGTGAAGGTCAGGGCTGCGGTGGTGATGGTGGTCTCTGAAACGAGGCCATCCACATCCAGGGACCCGGGGGCGCCGGGAGGATCCACATCGAGGCGCAGCAAGTGAACCGGTTCGCCGCTGACCAGTGCTCGGTCTTTTGCGGCATCGCCATTGGCTTCACGAATGCGGCCCTCGACGGCGAAGACGGCGTCACCTGATTGACCATCATCGCTCAAGTCGGAAGTGACCAAGGGTGCGTTGAGAATCAGGAACGCAACGCGCTCGCCTCGGGTGTGTTCTACGGCGGTGATGCCGGCCACGCCGCTGCCAGCGTCTTGGTAGAAGAAATCGGATTCCTGTAAATTGCGACCGGGGCCGCTGGATTCTGAATCGACGCCCTCCACGGGTTCGCTGAATTCGATGCGCAAGCGAGATTGTCCCACGTCGCCAAAGACGCGCAGAATCCGGGGGCCTGCGTCGTCCACGTACTCGAAGTTGCCGCCGTCGAATCGCTCTAGGAGGTTGCCGCTGGGGTCGCGAAGGTCTTCGGGGTCGTCGCCACCCGTGTATTGGATTCGGGGTAAGTCGCTGCTGCTTCCGGCGGGGTCTTCTTCCAGCTCAAGGATGAGCGTGTCCGATTCGTCCCAGATGCCGCCCGTGACGGGGTGGCCGACCACAACCCATTGATCTTCGGTAAACGCTGATTGAACCAAGGGTTCGCTGAACTTGAGGACGTAGGCATCCAGTAAGCCATCTTGGTCTCGGTCTTGGCTCGTTGCACGGAGCACCACCGGGGGCGCGCCGTCTTTTTCGAAGACACTGGCGACACCTACGGGGAGCACGTCGTTGCCTCGAACGGAGTTGCCGGTTCCCACTTCGGCAAGGTCCTCGAATGGCATGTTTCCACTTCCGCATGGCCCGACGGTGAGCTCTGGGGTGAGTCCCGTGTCGGAGTCATGGGTTGAACGTTCTTGGAGTCGAATGAGCAAGATGCGGCCGTCGTTGTCCACGGCGGTTGGCACTTGACCTGGTCCATGATCGACAACGTAGGGCACGGATCCGCCGTCCGCGTGGAGCGTGACGCGGATGCCAGGTTGTCCATCGCCGCCTGTACAGGTGGATACACCGGGCTCGGAAAGGGTCACGAGCATGGCATCGAGCAAGCCGTTTCGATTTCGATCCTGGGTGACGGCCTCTATGACCCGGGGCGCGGTGTGGTCAACAAGCGGAATCGGAGTGGGCGAGAATGAAATCGTCTCGCCGTTGTGAATTCCCCTCGCTTTGAAATTGTCTGGGCTGGCCGACAGGGACGCGGGCTCCAGGCTGCGCACATCCGCCGGTTTCACCACGGACGTCAAGGTGACAATGACCTCGTCTGGGCTGCCTCCTCCTCGCACGTCGGTCACACCCGCAATAGGGTCTGCGGGGGGCTGATCATAGACCACGTCGAAGCTGCCGGCGCCGGGCACGGTTGCGAGTGGGACGTTAAAGAACACGCGAACCTCATCGCTGCCAATGTCAGAGACCGCCGAGACGATGCGGGGGCCCTTCAGAGGCTGCGGCGTCAGGCGGGCAAGGTTGCCGCTGCTGTCTTGAATGTGAACCGTGGCCCCCAAGGAGTCCTCAGCAAGGTCCTGAGCAGTCACGGGGTTGTTGAGCGTCACGAGGGTATCGGAGCCATCCGCGGCTACCGACAGAATCGCCGTTGCGCCTCCGTTGGTGGCTCCGTTGTATTGCAATTCCGTGTGGGTCAATGGATTGGTGGCACCCTGCACCGGCTCACTCCATCGAGCGCGGACATCGGGGTCGCCAGCTTGCGCAAGGACAGAGACAAGCACGGGTGCCGCTTCATCGTCCGGGATGACCGTTCCCGTGGTTTTTTGGCCCCCGCTGCCCGCGACCGTGTATTTGATCGAGGGGGTTGATCCCGAGTTGAAGCCGGGCGCTTCCTTCAGCAGGAGCCTCAGGTTGCTATCCGAGGGCATGTTGTAGCCAAGGATGGAGTGACCTTGAACCGTGAAATCGGACAAGCGCAGAGCAAGTTCGTCAATGCGGGCGTCAAAATCCAACACCACCACGTCGATACGGCCGTCACTGTCTTCATCCAGCGTCCAAGCGCGATCCAAGACCGGGCCACTCACTTGAGCCATCGAACCCAACGGCATCTGTAGCCCAAGAAGAAGGGCACACAATACCAAGGCGATTCGACGGCGCATCATAACTCCCCGGACGAATCCGGTATCTGTTGACCCATCTCCCGGTTTATAGGCAGTCCTGTGGCATTGTTGAACC
>JBFJXT010000106.1:0-7344 GCA_041623015.1 Thermoplasmatota archaeon
GCGTCGGCGCAGATCCCCTCTACACCCTCCCCAATCAGTTGTTCGAAGACCGCGTCATGGCCACCGGCGGCGCCGCCGGGCAAGGCGGGTTTGAAGTGGGATTGCACTCCGGATGGCTTGCCGGCGATGTAGCCGCAAGGTTCCTGCGAGGCGAAACCACCCTCGATGAATACGAAAAGCGCTGGAAAAAGCAGTGGCTAAGCAAGTACGTGAACTTGAGAAATTCCAATGAAGCAATGCTCAGGCTCACGGATGAAGAGGTGTGCATCGCGGCCGGAGCGTGGCACGGGCGCCACGTGGGCGACAAGCCAAAGCTTCGCCAAGTGCTTGCCAATCCCAAGGGCGTTTGGGCCGTGATGCGCATGGCGCGCCGGGCAAAGGCGCGAACGAAGGCTATTGCTTGAGGGCCAGCAAGGCTTGCACCTCATCGACCCAAGTGGTGACCGCCCTCGAATCGTCCTTGAAGTAGAAGTGGCCGCCGTTGAATTGGTGTACCACGCATTCGCCAACTGCGGCCAGGTCGCTCCAATTTGCCAATTGAGCGGGGTCCACGGTGGGGTCGGCCAGGCCACCATAGGCCGTGATTCCACAGGCCAGCCGTTTTTGGCTAGCTGATGAACGGCCCTGGAGCGCGGTGATGTCTGCTCGAAACACGGGCAAAATCATCGCCATGAGATCAGGGTGGTCCAGTGCTTCGGGTGGCGTTCCGCCAAGCAATCGAAGATGTTGGATGAGTTGCTCATCGGTGGCGTCTGCGAGGTGTTGGGCCGTCTCATGTGCTCCGGGCGGCACGGCGGCACTGACGAAGAGGCGTCGCGGAGGCGTAGGGGCATTGATTTCCAGTTCCAGCGCCACATCGAACGCCAACGCGGCACCCAAGCTGTGGCCAAAAAGCGCGTAAGGGCCGTCGATGGCCGAAAGAATTGCCGGAAGGACATTGTCCATCAGATCTTGCCAGTGCGTCAAGGGTGCTTCCCTGATGCGTGATTCTCGACCAGGCAATTGCACCAAACACAGTTCAACTTCAGGCGGCAGAATACTCCGAAGGAACCGGTAAGCCGACGCGCCCCCGCCGGCGTGGGGAAAGACAAACAATTGCAACTGAGGTTCCATGGTTCCTCGTAGTCGCGTGATGGTGGCGTTCGTTCCCTCCACGTCTGGCCAGATTCAGGTTGGTGCTTAGCCGTGGCGCCGGTAGGGCCATGAACTGATGGCCAACTGGCGGCGTGTTGGATTCACTGAATCTTGGTCAAGGCGCAGTTCACGTGTGGTGGTTCAGTTCGGATGACGCCCAGCCTTTCCCCGGGGCCTCCGTTTTGAGCCCCGGTGAGCAAGAGGCGGCGAACCGATTTCACAAATCACAGGATGCGAATCGATTTCGAAATCGCCGCACGGCGCTTCGACACATTTTGTCCCAGTACGTTCCGGGGCACTCCCAGGATTTGCAATTTGATACCACGTGTCGGCATTGTGGGGCTGACCATGGCAAGCCCCGATTGATGCACGGCCAAAAACCGAGTGAATTTCAATTTAGCACCAGCCACGCGGATGGAATCGGCGTCGTGGCGGTAGCGCAGACACGAGAAGTGGGCGTAGACATTGAATCCACGACTCGCGCCAATGACATGCATGAGATTGCATCGCGGTTCTTCACCAATGCTGAGCAATCCGCAATGCGCCAAGCAAGATTCGGCCCTGAGCAAACAGCGGTTTTCTTGTCCGCCTGGAGCGCCAAAGAGGCGTACACCAAATTGCTCGGCCTCGGATTGGCGGCTCCCTTAGAGGCTTTAGACTCCACCTCCTGGCAGGATGATGCAGTGCCCGATCCGTTGACTCCGAACGCCACGTTCCGAATCTATCGCCCGTCCTTGCCATTGCCCACAGACAGATGTTTCTCGCTGGCCCTTGCGGTGGATGGCAGTGTGCCGATGCGCACCGAAGTGATGCAGTGGCCCCCGATTACGGCTTCTCCGTCCATCGAATAAGCCGAGCGCCACCCACAAGCAACAGGCCCGCAAAGCCCACCATGGCAAGGGCTTGAAGCGCTGCATCCCCGGTGCCAAGCATGTCTGCGCGAAGCCCATCCACCAAGTGCGTCAGAGGAGATGCTAGGGCAATCCATTGCAGGACTTGCGGACTGTTGGAGAGGTCGAAGAACGCGCCCGAGAGCAAGAGCAGGGGCATCAGCACGAGGTTCATGATGGCCGACCCTGCTTCTGGGCGCTCCACCGCCAAGCCAAGGAGTGTACCAAGCCCAGCAAACACCAAGGTGCCTCCAAAGACCAATGGAGCGGTCCAGACGCCAATCGTAAATGTGGCGCCAAAAACCAAGCGACTCACGCCAAGAAGCACAATGACAGAAACGAGGCTGACGAGCCCGACGCCCAGCATTCGCCCAAGCAGCCACTCGCCTTTGCCAAGTGGAGACGCGGCGAGTCGTTGCAAGAGTCCATGATGGCGAAGCTCTGAGATGCTTGCAAATCCGACGGATACTCCCGTGGTCACGATGGACAACCCGATGACACCAGGTAGCAGCATGGCGCGGTATGCAGGTTGCGGGGGCACCGGAAGCACCGCAAAGGGAGACGGAGCGTTTTCGGTGCCTTCCACGACGCGGTGGATCGATTGCAAGAGGGCACGACCGGCGTTGGTGCCGGGGTCGACCACGTGCACTTGCAAGGAAGCATTCAGGGATTGATTTCCAAATCCGGGCGGAATTCGAACAACGCCATCAAGGCCCTGTGCGTGCATCCAGGCGCCAATATCTGCGCCCTCGCCAACGGACCCAATTCGTGCTTGGAATGAGGCAGACGCAAGGAATTCCTCGGTCAGATTTTGCCCTTCTAGAGTGCCACTTTGATCATGCACGAGGAGGCTCGGCTGCGGGTCACTTGAGGTGCCAAAGAAGAATCCAAGGGCCAGAAGGAGAATGAGTGGCATCACCACGGACATGACCACATGGGATCCAGATCGGGTCCAAATGCGAAGGATGTACCTGCACTCGGCGCCCACGGCGCGGCGGTTCATGCGCCCTCCCCCACATCGCGGTCAACCAATCGAACGAAGGCGTCATCGAGGCTCGGTTCTCGAATGGACACCTCGTGGAAGGGCACCCCAGCGCGAACCAGTGTGGCCATGATTTGAGAGCCCTGTGCCGCACTGTCTAGGGGCAGCATGAGCGCGTCGTCTTCATCGCGCATCAATCCTTGGTGGGATGCCAGGACTTCGGGAATGGGATCGGGGACGCCGGCAAGTCGCAGCATGGCGCCGCCGCCGTGCTCCAATCGGACTTGATCCGGTGGGCCTCGCGCTACGATGCGACCCTTGTGCATGACGACCACTTCATCCGCGAGTCGTTCGGCTTCATCCATGGCGTGGGTAGTGAGGACAATGGCGCGGTCCCGGCTGCGAAGAGATTCCACAATGCCCCACAAGTGGCGACGACTGGCAGGGTCCACGCCTGCTGCAGGCTCGTCCAAGAACAACAATTCGGGGTCGTTCACGAGAGCCGTGGCAATGGCCACCCGGCGCATGGTTCCGCCACTGAGGGTGCCGAATCGTTGATTGGCACAGTGCTCCAAGCCAAGGCTTGCTAGCAGGGCTGGAATGTCTGGGTTGGCTTCGTAAATGGCTGAAAAATACTCCAAGTTCTCTTTGACCGTCAACATGGGAAAGCCAGTAAATTGCTGAGGGAGGAAGCCCATGCGGCGACGCGTTGCTTTGCTTGCACCCCAGGCGTCTTCACCAAAGATGCGAACGGTGCCCTGTGTTGCCTTTCGAACCCCTTGAGACACTTCTAGGGTCGTGGTTTTTCCCGCCCCATTGGTGCCAAGCACGCAGAGCACTTGACCGCGCTTTGCTTGCAATGAAACATTGTTGACAGCGGTAAGCTCGCCGTATTGCTTAACGAGGCCTTCAACGACCAATGGTTCGGGTTCCACGTGTGCGGCTCCGGTATTCAGCCAGCCGGCCCCGCTCTTCTGCCTTGTGGCTGGCACCCTTCCCGCCATTGTGGCGAAGAAATCATCCCGAACCGCTAAAGAGGTCTGGCATTTCGAGCTATAACGTAGAATGGTCGCCCCTGATTTTGACTCAAATAATCCGGCAAAGGACCCCACAGAGCTCTCTGCTGCAAAGGCGGCCTTATTGGCAAAGTGGATGCGGAAAAAATCATCCAAGGGCGCCAGTCAAACCATTCCAAGGACGGACCAAAACCAGCCCGCTCCACTTTCATTTTCCCAGCAGCGATTGTGGTTTTTGCATGAGCTTGACCCAGAAAACGCCGCCTACAACATGGTCAACTCGTACCGCTTGCGCGGCCCCCTCCAGGAGGCAGCGCTCCAGAACGCCCTCTCCGAACTCGTGCGCCGTCATTCGGTCCTCCGTACCACATTTGAAACCCAAAATGGGCAGCCAGTGCAAATGGTCCAAACGCCAGCACCTGTCCCCGTTCCAATCTTTGATTTGAGCGACCTAAGCGACGACGCGCAAGCGTCCAAGCGATCAGCACACGGTGTAGACGAAGCAAAAACCCCCATTGACCCCACCACAGGCCCGATTCTTCGAGCACGACTTCTACGCCTTGCAGAGGAAGACCACGAATTGATTGTCACGGTTCACCACGTGGCGTTTGACGAAGGCAGCGAACTGATCTTCCAGCACGAATTGGCCGCCCTTTACTCGGATGACTGCACAGGTGCAGCAAGCCCATCACGCCCTGAGCCACTCATTCAATACACCGATTACGCGGCATGGCAACGGGCAATTCCTAGCGAGACGGCCGCACCCCATTTGGCGTACTGGAAGCAGCAATTGGACAATTTGAGTCCGCTCGATTTGCCCACGGATTATCCTCGGCCTGCCCGCCAAAGCACCCGGGGCGACATGATTGAGTTTGCATTCCCCGCAACGGTGAGCGGCCAGTTTAGAGCGCTGTGTCGAGAAAAGGACACCACGCTCTTCATGGGGTTGCTTGCAGCATTCCAATCTCTGTTGCATCGCCTGTCGGGGCAAGACGACATTGCCATTGGGAGTCCTGTCTCCGGGCGCACCCACAAGGAAACGGAGGACCTCATCGGGTTCTTCGTCAACACGCTCGTCCTTCGCGGCGATTTTGCTGACGACCCATCATTTTCGAGCATCCTCAGCAAAACCCGAAGCACGTGCTTGGAAGGTTACAGCCACCAGGACGTTCCATTCGATCAGGTGGTCGAGCATGTTCAACCGGACCGCGACCCCGCCCGCAGTCCCTTGTTCCAAGCGCTCTTCTCCTTGCAAAACAGCCTCGACGAGGCACCAAAACCCCATGGCCTCGACATGGAGGCGCGATTCATTGTCAGCCCCACGAGCAAATTCGACCTCTCGCTCTACATGCTGGATTCCCCGGATGGATTCCGCGGTTGGATTGAATACAGCACCGACCTGTTCGAGGAAGCCACCATTGAGCGCATGGCAACGCAATTGGAACAACTTGTGTCGGCTGCCTGCGCCACGCCCGAGGCACCCGTTTCCACACTGAACTTGATGCCAACCGAAGAAGCGGCGCTCGTTCAACAATTTGGAGCCGCCTCCACGCTCGAATTGTCCCATGAAAACGTGTGCGCGTGGTTTGATGCTATGGCCACCGGGACCCCCAACAAGCAAGCCATCCGCATGGGACCAATGTCCCTCACATACGCCGAGTTGGCTGCGCGTGTAGAAGCACTGGCGGCGCAGTTCCAATCGAAGGGCGTTGTGCCAGGATCCATTGTCGGCCTCTGTGCCGAGCGGAGCCCAGACCTTGTAGCATCAGTACTTGCCCTTCTGCGGTGTGGGGCGGCTTACCTTCCCTTGGACCCTGCCTATCCCCCTGAGCGCCTTGCGTTCATGCTCCAAGACAGCCAGGCCAGTCATGTGGTCGTGGACGCCCCTTCCGAGCCCGTGTTCAACCAGACGGGTTCCATGGCCGAGCGTATTCGACTGCATGATGCGTTGGACACCTCCGCAGATTTGGCTCCCGTTGAGCTAACCCGGGACGCGCCCGCATACCTTTTGTACACCAGCGGAAGCACCGGGCAACCCAAAGGCACCCCCATCCACCATGGCGCCCTTACCAACCTGCTTGCCGCGATGCAACAGGAATTGGAATTCACGGCAGAAGACCATGTGTTGAGTCTCACCACGCTCAATTTTGACATCGGCACCATGGAAGTCCTGCTGCCCTTGGTGAGTGGCGCGACACTTCAACTCCTCAACCGCGAGGACGCCCGCGACCCCGAAGCCATTCTCCAGCACCTGCCCTTGGCCACATTCATGCAGGCCACACCCGCCACCTGGCGGATGCTTGTGGACGCAGGATGGCCTAAGGCTCCAGAAGAAGGCCGTAGCCTTCGCGTTCTGGCTGGCGGTGAAGCCCTACCCCCCGATCTCTCCCGCGCCTTATTGGATCGGGCGTCTGCTTTGTGGAACGGTTACGGACCGACGGAAGCGACCATCTACAGCACGGTGCACCGGGTTCGATTGTCGGACCTTGACGCCCCTCGAGTCCCCATCGGCCGACCCATTCCAGGCACCCGGGTTTCCGTTGTGGATGCCCACGGTGCGACGGTACCAATTGGCGTACCCGGAGAATTGCAAATCCACGGCACGGGCGTGTCCCAGGGCTACCTCAATCGCCCCGAATTGACCGAAGAGCGGTTTGTCACTGAAGCCGATGGTGGCCGCGCATACCGCACGGGCGACTTGGTTCGCTGGCGCCCCGATGGCACCCTCGATTACCTTGGCCGCATGGATCGGCAAGTGAAAATTCGTGGCTTCCGCATTGAGCTTGGCGAAGTTGAATCAGCCTTGCGAAGCCACAACGAGGTTCGCGATGCAGTGGTCACGGTCCATCAAGGTGCAACGGGCAACCAACTCGTTGCCTACATCATTGCACGAGACGCTTCTTCTGACTCCTTGAGTGACGCCTTACGCGTCCACTTGGCAAATGAGGTTCCGGGGCACATGATTCCCGCCGCGTTTGTCCAATTGGGTGCATTGCCCCTTTTGCCGAATGGCAAAGTGAACATCCGCGCCCTTCCCGCACCTGAAGAGAAGCCAGAGCACGCGTCGCCCGATGCGAAGCCACCTCAGTCCCCCACCGAATTTGCGCTTGCCGCAGCATGGACGGAAGTCCTCGGAAAGGAAATCTTGGACCGACACGCCAACTTCTTTGCTCTTGGCGGGCACAGCTTGCTCGCAGCGAGAATGGTGGCCATCGTCAAGGGCTCTCGGGACTGTTCGCTGCCGCTTCGCCAAGTGTTTTCCACGCCCCAGCTCAGCGACTTGGCCAAGGTGAGTGACCAGATTGATTCTCAATCTCCCACC
>JBFJXT010000107.1:0-7304 GCA_041623015.1 Thermoplasmatota archaeon
GGTGGAGCTTCGACCTCGTCAACAATGCGGTGTATGGGTGCCAAACCACTTCCTGTGACAGTAGCTGGGGAATGAACCAGGACGACACAGACCAACTCATCGATTGGGCCACGAACGTCAAAGGGTACAGCACCGTCAGCGGATTCGAAATCGCTGCGCTGTTCACCGGACGAATCATCACGGACAACTCAGGAACTCAAATTTACGGCTCTGCCTGGCAACCTGGTAGATATGGACGAACCCGAGGTGGAACACCTATGACCCAGACCATGATGAGCAGCACGTTTGGGCATGAAGTTGGACACAACTTCGCGGGCGACCACTCTGGATCTCCAAGCTGCCCCTCTGCGGGCAGTGGGACCGGAACATACGGACGCGCTCGATGCACGGATCACTGGCACGACACAGGCAGCGGCTACCACTGCCACGCTCCCAACTCATTGGCCAACCTCGTGTGGGATACCATGTATAAGCAAGTCGGCACCTGCATTGGAGGCTCCCTGCACTGGCATACGTCTGGCTACTACCACAAGCACTACACGCTCATGTGGGGCGGAAAATCCAGCGTCCGGGCATATGAGTTCTCGAGTCAAAACGACAACTACGTCCGAAACTGCGCGGGCCACGCCTGGAGCGGCGGCTCGAAGACGCCCGGGTCAACGTCGGGCTTCGGTTCGTGGTGCACGAGCTAACTAGCTTGTCCCCCTGCTCCGGGGCGATTCAATCTGCGCCGGAGTAGGGGTCTTCTTCCCCTTGAACCAGGGTGATACGGTCTTTGTTGATTTCCACAATGACCCAATTTTCACCTGGCTTGAGCTGAATTGTCTGGTGCTGAACCAAGTCCCACTCTTGCACTTCAACACTTATGCGAACCGCATTTGAGGAAAGCGGGAACTCGCCGTATTTGCGGGGAATCTCCGGCTCCAATCGAGCTTGGCCCGGTGGCGGTTGGTTGGTCTCGACGAGTCCGGTTACGGCAGGGCTTCCATTGAAAGAGACCGAAGCGCAGACCGCTGCCCCTGCTTCATTGTTGGTCATTCGCAAATGAATAGCGTACGGCGCATCGTCTCCGCTCGTGGACGCCTCGAACGCACATCCGTTTGCCAATTTGCTCAACGGAGTTACGCAGCCCGCCAACAGCATTGTGAATGCCCAAAAACAAACCAAAACGTTCCCTGACAGTTTCACGAGTTTCATATTTCTTTTATCAATTAAAAATCTTGGCGAAGTGCCGTGGCCTTTGTGGAAAAAATGTCGTCTTGCCGGGGCGGTCCATGGTTCTTGGTCTACGCAATATTTGGCCGGTGTGGGGTCTCACTCGCTCAACCGCTGCCCTTCGGGCACCGCTCACTTTTGCTTGGCCTGCTTACAGCAGTCCCAGCGTGCGGTCGTGCAAGCACAACCGCAGCAAAGGCTTGCTCTACCTCGCTTTGCTCGTTAGAGCAATCCCAGCTTCAACTTCGCCGCAGTGCTCACTCGCGGGTCCTTACGAACCCGCTCGGTCAACCGCTGCCCTCCGGGCACCGCTCACTCTTGCTTGGCCTGCTTACAGCAGTCCAAGCTTCAGTTTCGCTGCGGTCGACATCATCGTGTAAGGATTCCAGACGGGATCAAACACAACTTTGGCATCCACGGTGCCAACTCCAGGAATGGTGGCCAATTGGCGCTCTACGTCCCGAAGCAAGACGTCGCCCATGCCGCAGCCGGGGGCGGTGAGGGTCATTCTGCACTCGGCGAGCAACTTGCCGTCGCCTCGGGTGTGCATTTTGAGGGTGTAGACGAGGCCCAGGTCGACGATGTTGACGGGAATTTCTGGGTCGTGGACCTTCTTCATGAGGTCCCAGCCGAGTTTTTCTGCGTCCTCGGGGGCCATGGGCTCGGTGTGTTCGTGCGCCTTGGCTTCTTCAGGAATTGGCTTGCCGATGGCGTCGGCGTCCTGACCCTCGATGCGATACTTTCGCCCCTCGGCGGTTTGAATGGTGAAGCTGCCGCCTAGCATTTGGGTAATCATCACCGGCATGCCGGGTTCGAGGGTTTCTTCGATGCCGTCCGGGATCACCACGGCACGCACGGGGCGGGTCAGAAGCACTTGCTCGGGGGTCATTCGGTGCTCGCCTCTTCGCGGCCCTCGAGGGCAGCCACGAGGGTTCGCCAGGGGAGGGCAGCGCACTTGACGCGGGCGGGGAATTCGCCCACGCCGGCAAAGACGCGGAGTTTTCCGAGTTTCTTGATGTCTGGTTCGCCTTCGCGGGTGACGAGCTTGTGGAAATGCTCGTACAGGTCGTGCGCCTCGGCACTGGTTTTGCCTGCCACGGCGTCCGTCATCATGCTGGCGCTGGATTTGCTGATGGCACAGCCGTCGCCGAGGAAGCTGGCTTCCGTGACGGTGTCGCCTTCCATGCGCAGGTAGACGTGGAGTTTGTCGCCGCAGAGGGGGTTGTGGCCCAGTGCGTCGCCGTCGGGGTTTTCGATGGCGTGGAAGTGGTGCGGGGCCTTGTTGTGGCCCATGATGGTCTCTTGGTAGAGTTCGCGCATGTTGGGGTCCACTACGCATCCCTCCGGGCTGCTACGTGGACTCCAACAGCGAAGGCTGCAGGAACCCCTCCGGGGCCCATGCCACCCCGCATATTAGGGTCCATTAGGCAAACACTCCTACGGTTTTGACGAGCGCATCAATGAATGCGTCCACATCTTCTTTGGTATTGTAGACGGCGAGGCTGGCGCGACTGGTGGCGGGGACGCCGAAGCGATCCATGGTGGGCTGGGCGCAGTGGTGGCCGGTGCGGATGGCGATGCCTTCGCCGTCCATGAGGGTGCCAATGTCGTGGGGGTGAACGCCGTCCACGGTGAAGCTCAGCACGCCGGCTTTGTTTGCGGCGGTGCCGATGATGCGGATGCCAGGCACTTCCTGGATGCGGCCGGTGGCGTATTCCAGGACTTCGTGCTCGTGGGCGGCGATGTTATCCAAGCCAATGTCCATGAGGAATTTGGCGGCGGCTCCGATGCCGATGGCGCCGGCAATGTTTGGAGTGCCGGCTTCGAATTTGTAGGGCAACTCGTTGTAGGTCGTTCCCGAGAACGTCACGCTGGTGATCATGTCGCCGCCGCCTTGGTAGGGGGGCATGGCGTCAAGAAGTGCTTCCTTGCCGTACAGCACACCGATGCCGGTGGGGGCGTACATTTTGTGGCCGCTGATGGCGTAGAAATCGCAGTCCAAGTCTTGCACATCAATGGCCACGTGGGGTGCCGATTGAGCACCATCGAGCATTACATGGGCGCCGACAGCGTGGGCGGCGTTGACGATTTGCTTGACCGGGTTGACGGTGCCGAGGGCATTGCTGATGTGGGCAATGCTAACGAATTTGGTCTTGGGGCCAACGAGGGCATGGAAGGCGTCCATGTCGAGGGCACCGGTATCGTCGATGGGGGCGACTTTCAGTTCGGCGCCGGTTTGTTCACAGAGCATTTGCCACGGCACGATATTGCTGTGGTGCTCCATGTGGGAAATCAGAATCTCGTCACCGGGGCCGACCCTGGAGCGCACGAAGGATTGAGCCACGAGGTTGATTGCTTCCGTGGTGCCGCGAACGAACACCAATTCCTTGGTGCTGGCGGCGTTCATGAACGTGCGCAGGGTGTCGCGGGCGCCTTCGTAGTCGCGCGTGGCGCGTTGGCTCAATTCGTGGACGCCTCGGTGCACGTTGGCGTTGTCTGCTTCGTAGTAGTGAGCCAGGGCGTCGAGGACGGCGCGGGGTTTCTGGCTCGTCGCGGCGTTGTCCAAGTAAACGAGGGGGTGGCCGTGGACGTCCTGGTGCAGCGCGGGAAATTGGGCGCGGATCGCTTCCACGTCGTAGCCTTGGCTCATAGGTGCTCCTGGTGTTTGATGAACCAAACGTGGAGGTAGCGGTCCATCAATTTTCGGATGGGGGCAGAGGGGACGCTCTCAATCACTTCACTGGCAAAGGCGCGGGTGAGCATGAGGCGTGCGTTCGGAGCATCAATGCCTCGGCTTCGTAGGAAAAACAGTGCCTCTGGGTCCAATTGGCCAATGGTGCTTCCGTGCGCACAGCGCACGTCGTCGTTGAGGATTTCCAGTTGGGGTGTGGCGTCCGCATGGGCCTTGGGGGACAACAGCAAGTTGCGGTTTTGTTGGTCGCTGCTGGTGCCGGAAGCACCTTCGTGCACGGCGATGATGCCTGTGAAAGCGCCTCGGCTTTCGTCGTCGAGGATGCCTTTGAAGGTCTCGCTGCTGGTGCAGTTGGGCACGCTGTGGTCGATGCGAGTCCAGACGTCGGTGCGTTGGTCTCGTTGTCCAAAGAACACGCCTTGTAGGTCGCAACTGGCGCCGGTGCCGGCGAGGTTTGCGGTAATCGATTGGCGTGCTTGGGTGCCGCCGATTTCAAGGAGGGCACTGTGGAGGGTACTGTCTTGCTCCTGGTGAATTTCTTGGGTGGCGATGTGCCGGGCGCGGCGGTCTTCCTTCTGCACTTTCACGTGATGCAAGCGGCCGGCGGGTCCGGTGCGCAGGCTGGTGTGTGAGAGGGTGATACCGTCGTTGTCCGCGAGGTGCACGTGGCTTTCAAGCACTGTGGCTTCGGCGTTGGTCTCCACGTTTACGGCGTTTTGGACCACGCGCATGCCGCCTTGGGTGGTGACGAACAGGAGGTGAATAGGAGACTCAATGACCGTGCCCTTGGCGATGTGCACGAGGGCACCGTCTTGGGCGGTGGCGGCGTTGAGGGACACAAGAGGGTCGTTGCTTTGGGCAAGGCGCTCTAGGTGTTCACGCAGCGCATCGAGGGCACTGGCGTCACTGCTGAGGGCTTGCACCGTTGCACCAACCGGGAGGCCGGCGACATCGGAGAGGCTGGCGGCGTAGTGGCCATCAACGAACACGAGGCGCGCCGCTTCATTGCCTGCCAAGAACGGTTCAATCTGGCTCAAGCTCACCGCGTCGGCGGCGGGCGCAGGGCATAGAGGGGCGCCGTTGTGAATGGGGCGCAAGTCGCTGTATGAGAACCGAGTGTCGCCCTTGGCGGGCCAGCCGAGGCTCGAAAATTGTTCAAACGCTTGGGCGCGCACATCCAAGAACCACTCGGGGGCGCCGGCGCTGACGGTTTCTACGGCGTGCTGCCAGTTATCGTGAATGGTTTGCGCCGTGGAGCTCATGCCAGATCCGCGTAGCCGTCCTTTTCGAGTTCAAGCGCGAGGCTCTTGTCGCCGGATTTGACGATGCGGCCATCTTGCAGCACATGCACCACGTCGGGGATGATGTGGTCCAGGAGGCGCTGGTAGTGGGTGATGACCACAAAGGCGTTGTCGGGCCGGCGCAGGTGCGTCACACCGTCGGCCACGGTGCGCAGGGCATCGATGTCGAGGCCACTGTCGGTCTCGTCGAGCACCGCAAGCTTCGGCTCCAAGACCGCCATTTGGAAAATTTCGTTGCGCTTCTTTTCGCCGCCAGAGAAGCCGGCGTTGACGCTGCGCTCCAAGAGCTTGTCCTTGAGGCCAATGGCGTCCGCCTTCTCTTGCACCATGTCCAAGAAGTCCATGGCGTCCACTTCGGGTTCGCCGCGGTGTTTGCGCACGGCGTTGAGGGCTTCGCGCAGGAAGTAGGTGTTGTTGACGCCGGGAATTTCCACGGGGTACTGGAACGCCAAGAACACACCTTCGCGGGCGCGGTCCTCGGGGTCCATGGCGAGGAGGTCTTTGCCGTTGTAGGTGATGCTGCCGGCGGTGACGGTGTATCCGTCCTTTCCAGCGATGATGTT
Source organism: Thermoplasmatota archaeon (assembly GCA_041623015.1). Classification (GTDB taxonomy): domain Archaea; phylum Thermoplasmatota; class E2; order JACPAO01; family JAHFTW01; genus JANQNI01. The sequence continues at coordinate 5,772 of JBFJXT010000107.1, forward strand.
GGCGAGGGTGGATTTTCCGGCTCCGTTGGGGCCCATGATGGCATGGACCTCTCCGGCGGGGACGCTCAGGGTAAGGCCCTTGAGGATGGCCTTTCCCTCTACCTCAACGTGGAGGTTCTCTATCTGGAGCATTGCCATATCTGGAGGTCTCCAATTGAGTCGTCAGGGAACCTCGGATATGAGGGTGTGGGTGGCGGCCATGGGGCGTATCATTGTTCAGCTAGGGGCTCGGGCTTGCTATGGATGAAGCTCAAATCTCCCAGTTCTCGTCTAATATCTTTCCAAAGGCCTCGGCTAGAAAATTTATATGCGATTAGCAGGGATGACAGCGTAATTAATAAGAAAGTTAGGGGGAATTGCCCTACAAATCTTGTCGTAAGGCCCCAAGTTTGGAAAAATGTTATAATAAAAAATATTAACGCAGAAAATGCGGCAAAAGAAGCCTCACGATAGGTAATTCTTCGTAAAATCGCTTCTAGCAGTGAAATTTTTATTCCGTAAAGGGGAGAATATAATTCTAAATCATTTGAAATTTTTCTCGACTCTCCTAGTTCATCAGTGTGCCTTAGGCAAGCTCTAATATATCTGGCATTCCACAAATGCCGGCGCTGGAGGGCTAGCTGATCAGAAACGAAAGAAAATAGTGAAAGGGCGGAATTATGTGCTTTTGTAGCGGCGGTGTCTCTAAAATCAGTCTCAAATTTTTCCATGAGGAGCATGTTGCTATGGTGAAAAACCCGCCTAACCTTTCTTTTAATAATATTTATGTGGTTTTCTGGAATTATTGGCTCGGCAGAAAGCATAAAATTTGACATTAATGAAAAGACATTGGTAGTCAGGTAGTGTTTTTCTGTGGTGCCATGTATTATACTAGTTACATCACGCAATAAATCAATAAAATGGGTTTCCAACTCATCCTGAAGTCCATTTTTGAGTTCATCTATTTCAAGAATTACACCATAAATATTGGACACATCATCAGTGATGGTAAATTTAACCTCCAGTGTACCATGCTTACCTAATGAACCCGATAGTGTAAGATCCTTCATTATGATGCGAAGTGCCTTTTGTAGTATTTTAGCTGAAAGATCTTGAACATTCTTCAGCCGGTTATCCCAGTCCGAATCAATGAAGTCTGAAATAAAATCATCTGAATACTTAATATGGACCTCCTCGGAATCGGAATCAATTACTACATACCTCCCACATTTTGTATTGTGGTGATATTTATTTATTGCGGATATAATTCTTTCAGGCGGCTGCTCAATTGGGATGGTTGGATCTCGAAAAAACGCGCGACGAGTCCCTGCTGGCGATTAAACGTGCCGGAGCGGATATGATTCTGACCTATTTTGCTAAAGAGATGGCGACACTTTTAAATTCTTAATCGTCGTCATCATCATAAAGCTCAAAACTATTGATGGCCTCGTCATCTAAATGTTCAGTTTGATGAAATGTGACTTTATCAACTCGAACAGAGTTTTTAATATTTTGGGCAAGTCTTTCCATTGATCTTGGATGAATCATCATAAA
>JBFJXT010000108.1:0-7243 GCA_041623015.1 Thermoplasmatota archaeon
GGCTGGCGAAGTTGACCACTTCGAAGGTCCAGGCTCCGACCATGAGGCCGCTGGCGGCCGAGAAGGACACTGGGTCTTCGCCCAATACACCCTCAACGGAGTAGGTCTCTGCTTTGGCTACTTCCACGCCTAGTGGATTCTTGAGGTATAGATCAACATCGCCACCGATTCCAGAGATGGAGACCGTGATTCCAGTGTGGCACGGGCCAATCTCAATGATGTGTACGCCAACATCGTCAACCATGGTCACGGAGCCATCTTCCACGAAATCTTCTTGGGGACCGGTGAAGTCGGCGCAGGGATCCACGATGGTTTCAACGGGGTTGACAATCAGGACCTCGGTGGCGCGACTGACTTCGAAGCCAGGCGCGTGGACGCTAATCATGACCTCAAAGGTGCCGTTGCCAGGAACCGTGAAGTTACCAGCGGCAGGAAGGCCTGTGCCGTTGAGCACAAGGACAGGCTCGGGGCTGGGCACCTCAGTGCTGTTGTCTGCGGTGGCCGGGGCGGTGGTGTTGCCGTCTGCGGTTGCGTTGCCTGAGGGCTCGGCTGCAGTGCTGTTGCCAGAGGCGTCCTCGGCGGTGGTGTTGCCAGAGGAGTCCGCCGCAGTGCTGTTGTCATCCGCGGCGGTGTTGTTTGCAGCGTCGTCGATGACGATGGTTTCGCTGGGGATCACAAGGAGCGTCCAGGTGACGTTGGCCGCATCCAACTCGGCGTCAGCGCTTCCGCTTGCACCTTCTAGCGTGAAGCCGACGGCAGCGCCTTCATCGATTTCTTCAGCATCTAGAACGAAATTGAGCGAGATTTGAGGCCCGCGTTCGTCCGTTGCCAAAAATTCATCGCTGCTTGCATTGTCTTCTGAGTCGCTACCAGGAACTGTGCTTGCGCAGCCGGATAATGCGAGGATGAATACGAGTGCGAGACTCGATTTGATACCCACCATAATGGCCCAAAAACATCCCTACCTAAGGCCTTTGCCGCCTAGATAGTGCGCAAGGCGGCATCCAGCAAGCGCAGGACGCTATTGGTAGCGGCGCGCAATCCGCTCACCGAATCTGCAACAATGTGCGCTTCGATGGTGGACTCGGAGGTGGTGAGTGTCGCGAGGCTGCCTTCTGGGCCATCAGCGACTTCAAGCTCCAATGCGGCCGCTACTGCGCAGGCACTGGAGGAATCAGGAAGGTGGAAGGTGAAGGAGGCGCGATGCGCCGACATGGAGTGCTCCCCGCGCCTATTCAGCCTTGACAGGCTTGGCAACTGGCGGGCGTTCCTTGTAGAAGATCTTGGAGCCGCAGTACGGGCATCGGATACCGATGTTTTGCGCGTTGAATTCCACGCGCTTCTTGCAGACCCCGCACTTGTAGGCCATGCCTAGGCCTCGCCCTCGTTTGCGTTGCGAACGAGCTTGTCGTTGATGCCGCGCAGGGCCTTGGTGGCGCCGCGACCGGCACCGGTGGTAGGGATGTAAGCGCCGCCAGCGAACTGGTCGCCGCACTTTCGGCAGCCCCAGATACCCGTCGAGATGCGGGTCACGTTTTGGGCGCCGCACTGAGTGCAAACGTGCTTGGCGCGTTGGACGCGCTCAACCGTTGCGACCTGTTTGCGGGCGAGGGAACCGTAGCGGGCGCCGAGGCGACCTGCGGGTCCGAGCTTTTTGGTGGACGCGACCATGATATTTCGTCTCCTAACCAGACAACCTGAGGCTGCCTGTTGGTGTAGGCCCGGCGAGGTGGATTTCGATTTAAGCATTTGGGGGCCCAAACCGGGAGGTGGGGCCCTTATCGCTTGTCATCGCCAGGAAGTGGGCGAATTTCTGGCCGGGTGACGAGGTAAAGTTCCCGGGCTACAAGGCTGGCAAAGCCGTATCCGACGATGACGGCGCCGATTCGGATGTAGATGACGACGCCTTCTGCAGGCATGGGCCAGTAGAACATCGCTTGCACGTCTCGAATGATGAGGCCGCCGATGATGACGCCGACGTAGTAGATGAAAATCGCCCAGACGAGGTACCTTAGGTTGCGTGCGGCTTTTCGAAAGTGTCCGAACGCTTCTGCTTCGAAGGTGCGCACAAGGCGGTTGACGCAGAGGGACAAATAGAGAGGAAGGCCGAGCCAGGTTATGGCAACGATTGACCAGAACCAGTGGACCCCCACAAGTGCCGAGCTACGGTTAGTAGATTCAAGCCTTCCGAAGTCGGGCCGATGTAGATTGACCTATATTTTATTAAATCAAATCATAATATTCCTTGATCAGCCTAAAGGCTGCTTTGCCAGGAGCAGACATATGAGTAAACTTCATTCAAATTGAATAGGAGACCTAACCATTTAGTTGAGTCATTGTGGCCGGAATTTCGATGGCAATTGGGCCCCTGATCCATTTGCAACATGATTCCGAAGCTGGCTGTTTTCGCGTCTTAAAACGACCACAAATCGGAAAATAGCACGCCAGGCGCCTTGGCAGCGCGATTGGCCGCCCCAAAATAGGGAGAAGTAGGGGAAAAGTGTGCCTCAAGCCACCATGAGTCAAGAAGATTGACGCACTGCGGCCCAAGGCTGCGCAGACCGATCAGGGTGCTTAGGCAGCCTTCTTGACAGCGGCCACGATGGTCTTGTTGACCATCTTGCCCACGTCCTGGGCCTTGCCGCGCAGGGCCTTGATCTCGTCCACGGTCCAGGAACCGAAGCCACCCTTTTGCATGGCGCGCACGTTGCCCTTGGGATCTACGCCGAAGGTGACGCGGGTGTCGCAGATCAATTCCTCGTAGAGGCCAGGGTCGGTGAGCACCTTGTCGCCAATCTTGACGAAGGTGGTGCTGAAGGTGGCGTTGGGTTTGACCAGGGGCAAGGGGCGGTCTTTGCCGTCCTTGTAGGCCACGTAGCCGGTCTTGGGGCAGGTAGCCGGGAGCTTTCCGCTCATGACGGCGGCCAGAGCAGCGATGCTGCAAGCGTCGAACAAGTTGCCATCGTAGTCAAGAATCTCGATGTCCACGAAGACACCCCAGACCTTGTCACCCTCGACGATGCAGAGTTTCTCCATGTCGATGATGCCGGATTCGCGCAGGCTGCGGTCGGTGACACGGGCCACTTCGATCGCTTCGATGCGGGGCGGGCCGCTCTCGAAGTTGGGGCTGGCCATGATGCACATCTCAGCCGAGGTCATGAAGTTGCCACGGTTTGCAGTGTCCGCGTAGGGCGTTTCCACTTGCACCTTGACACCGGCGATGACCTTGGTGTTACCAAGCTTCACGAAGGCGCTGCCGTTGGCACGGGGCACAAAGCCGCACTGGATCTCTACGTTGCGCAGTTCATCCAGGGCGCGGCCGTCTTCGCGCTTGTCGTCGGCGAGCAGGTTCTTGATGAAGTCGCGCTTGATGACGCTGACTTGATTGTCTTCCATCTAGGCCACCTCCTCGATGACCTTCTCGGCCTTGCGCTGCTTGCCCTTGGATGCCTTGGGGGCTTCCTTTTCGAGCTCGTCGAGCTTGCCGGTGAAGCGGCGTTCGAGGGCGTCACGCTGAGCCTTGTAGACTTCACCGCATGCCTTGACGCACATGTCGAGCGCCTTCTCGAATTCCTTGCCGGTCAAGTGGCCGTCCATTTGCAGGAGGACCACTTCACCAGAGGTCATGTTGATGGCCACGGGCAAGTCGGATTCACCGTAGTTGTCTTCGGGGCCATTCAGGTCCACGCAGATCTTGCCGTCGACCTTGCCAGCGGCACAACCGGCCACCATGCCCTTCATGGGGATGCCAGCGTCGGCAAGGGCCACAGCGGCAGCTACGAGGGCAGCGATGCGGGTACCGGCGTCGGCTTGCAGGATTTCCATGTTGATGTCAATGACGCCACGGGGCCATTGCTCGGTCAGCACGACATTCTCGAAAGCGTCGGCGATGACCTTGCTGATCTCAGCAGATCGGCGGTCGGGGCCGGGGCGCTTGCGGTCGCTGGTGCTGAATGCAGCCATGTTGTACTTGCAGCGGACGACACACTTGTCGGCCTTCTGGAAGCGGCGCGGGTTGAATTCGCGAGGGCCGTACACGGCGGCCATGACCTTGTTGTTGCCCCACTCGAGGTAGGCGCTGCCGTCAGCACGGTGCAGGACACCGGCTTCGATGGTAATGGGGCGGATCTCATCCACCTTGCGGCCATCAGTCCGCTTTCCGTTCTTGTCGATGAGTTCGATTCCGGGGTTAACGCCCATGTTATTCTTCCTCCAGTGAGAGTTCCGCGTCGATTCCGCCAGGCTTCTCGGCTTCGAGGAAGCTGCGGACACGGTCGGTGAGGCCCGGTAGGTGGGCCTCGTCAGCAATCAAGGTGATTGCCTTGGTTGCAAGCAGGACTTCGTCCGGCTCGCCGTTGATCCAGATGCGGCCATTTTGACCGACGAACAACCAGCACTCAACGTACTCCTTGAGGAGGTTGAGCATGCTGCCGTTCTTGCCAATGATGCGGGCCACCTTGACGGGGGGCACTTCCATGAGGACGCCGCCGTCAAGCTTGGCCAAGTTGCGGTCCTTGAGGGTCACTTGGACCTTCTTTTGACCGTCCACAAACAGGACCTTGCAAAGAATGGCGTCGCCTGGCTTGAGGTAAGCCATGGTCTCCCCAAAATCTACGCGCCACGGCGCTTCGGAAACGTGCATGGGGGCGAGCCAGGGGGCGCGCACGTCAATGATCCAGTTTCCGGGGTTGGCTTCGGCCACAACGCCGACGACGGTGTCGCCTGCCTTGGGTTCGTAAGCTCCGTTGAACGGAATGACGCTCACGCGGCCGTTGTACTTGGCAACCAGTCCGCTTTGGGTGGCCACCACGTTGTCTCCGACTTTTTTGCAGCCGGTGGTCGCGTTCCATTCGCGGGCGTCCGCAAGGACATCTCCCACGATCACGAGTTCTCTCTTTTGTGACATGTGTACTCCTAAAGTAAGCGTGTCTCCACGCTGCCCTGGGTGAGGGCGTTGAGCCGGTCGTAGACTTCTGTCTGGGTTCCGGCGGGGATTTCGAGGACGGCGATGAGGCTGCCATCCGTTTGCCATTCTTCTTTCTGAACGTCTCCAAGGCTTCTGAGGTGGCCGATGGCGCTGCCGGTGTATTCGGCAGGCACCTTGAGGGCCACTTTGACGCGCTCGAAGGCGATGGGAAGCAGGGGGCGCAGTTTCTTGAACGCCTCTTGCACCTGTTCTTCCACGGGGCGCAGCGGGTCGGTGCGCCATTTTGCTTCGTCCAAGGCTCGCTCGATGCGTTCCTTGGGGTGAGGCATTTTGGTTTGTGGGTTCCAGGTTTCCCGGGAAATGGTGGTGATGATGCGCTTGTGCTTTTGCTCAAGCATCCGCTTGCGTTGGTCCTGGGTGAGTTGGATTTCTCCTTCTTTCAGGATGCGGCGCGCAATGGTGGTGACGTCTTGGGTTTCGAAGCTCTTTGTCTTCTGTTCTGTGCTGGCGCGTTCGCCTTCAGACCAGTCCACAAAGACATCATCGATCGCCATGAGGGTGTCAATTTCGTCGCTGGGCGCTTCGTCCCAGCGGCCGTAGAGCTCTTCGACACGTTCTGGATCCACAAGGATTTCGAAGGTCGTGCCGAAGCGAGATAGCCTCGCGACCACTGCATCGTCGAGAGATACCAAAGGATCACTCACTCCAGGGCGTCAAGGAAACCCTTGACGGTGGTCACCACGTCCGAGGTGGACATCTTGGCAAACCGTCCGAGCCCTTCGCCATCGGTGCGAACCACGGCGATTTCGAGGGCTTCCGAGTTGAGCTTGCCTTCGGTGGCTGCGTGCAGGGCGCGCAAGCCGAGGGCGATGGCGCCATCAACGCTGAGGGCGTCTTCGTGGTGCTCTTCGAGAATTTCCATCGCCTTGGGCCGGCCACTGCCAACCGCACTGGCTTGGTACTCGATGAGGGCGCCACTGGGGTCCGTTTCAAACAAGTGGGGACCGGATTGGTCCACGCCGGCAATCAGGAGCGCGGTGCCGAAGGGTCGGCCGCCACCGTACTGGGTGTAGCTTTGTTTGAAATCGCACACTTTCTTGACGAGGGTTTCCACGGGGATGGGCTCGTCGTAAGTGACGCGGTTGTATTGGCCTTCAATGCGGGCACGGTCCACGAGGGCGCGGGCGTCGGCCACGAGGCCGCTTGTTGCGCATCCGAGGTGCTCATCGATGGCGAAGATTTTCTCGATACTGGCAGGAACCACCAGTCGGCTTTGAACGCGTTTGTCCACGAGGAGCACGACGCAATCGTCTCCACGGACACCCACTGCTGTGGTGCCGCGCTTGACCGCTTCGCGTGCGTACTCGACTTGGAACAGTCGTCCGTCGGGGCTGAAGACCGTGATTGCACGATCGTACGCCATATTGGGTTGCATGTCCACTCCTATGGACCGAAGTGCCTTGGCCGCCGACGCAAATATAGCGCGCCGTGGTGCCAAGGACCACTTTCTTCGGTTATTGGTCCGCGCGAAGTACGGCCTCTTGAAAGGCTTGACGACGCGAGATTGGCGACGAAAAACAACAATTGTTTGTCATTTCTCCCGAGAGAGGTTGATGAACCTACCCGTTCATTGAGGCCTATGCGCACGCTCGTCGTCAGCATCATTGCAGCAGTCTTTTTGGCGGCCCCTGCCCAGGCTTACGAAGCTGATTCGGCCAAGATCCCCACAAACCACGTGGAGGTTCTTGACTACACGCTCGACAGCACTGAGGCAGCAGATGAATACCTAGGTCCCTTTGGAGCGTGCATGCGCGGCGAAGCCGTAGATGCAGCGAAGGACGCATACGGTAGCCACGACCGCAGCAAGACCCGAGACGGTTGCTACGACAGCGGCGATTGCGTCAATACCACCCCAGGTGAACCTTACGTTAGCCTTGAGAACTGTGAGGAAATCATTATGGATATCATAAAGGACGCCGTGGGCATTGGCCCCTTCAAGTACGTGGGAATTACCCCCGACACCAGCACCTTGACCTAGAGCATCATCATGCACCGTCTTGCCTTCTTTGCCCTCCTGATTCTACTGTTGTCCCCCGTGGGCTCTGCCATGACTGTGGCCCCGGGTGCCATCTCGTCGAGCGACGGCACGATTCTGGCAAGATGGGATGCTCAAGACCCTGGAACCCTTCGTTTGCAAGCCGACCACATCAGTGGCAGCTTGTCGGACACGGTGAAGGAAAATCGCCTCGATGGCCGCAATGCATACACAGGCAGCCGGACGAATAACTTGGAAAATTTGACCGGAGAGAGCCACAC
>JBFJXT010000109.1:0-7145 GCA_041623015.1 Thermoplasmatota archaeon
GCATCCCCCGGGAGTAGCTTTGGAATCCGTGTTCGCGCTAGTCCCTAGATAGGTTCCCCACACCGGGCAATCGTCTTCGGCGGCACGCCAATGCGGACGCATGCAACTTCGCATGGCCCTCGGCCTCATCGCTCTCGTAGCGCTCATCCCCCTTACTCCTGCCTCGGCCGCTGCGGTCAACCCGGACCAATATGTGCCTGATGTCGATGAGATTATTTTCTACTCCATTGACCCCGACATTGAGTACAGCCCCGAAGGCTGCGAAGAATGCTACGTGTTCTCCATTCACGTCCACCTGGGGCTTAGCAACTGCTTTGATTGCCCCGTCTACGTTGTTGATGTAGAAGTGCGCGACGAAGACGACGGTGAAGGCGCCAAAGTCAACATCATCGCGTGCTACTCCAGTTACCGTTGGATCTGCCCCGTCGATATCCTTTGGGACTTCATCGGCCCGATCATTATCTGGCCAGATCTCTAAGCAAGCCCACGCGCCAGAGGCGCCCCTCTTCCCTCCCTTTCTCCAATCCAAAGCCCCTCCGAGGCACGGATCTTGGCTCATCGTAGACGGGCAAAACAAGAAGACGCCTTTTTCACAAGTCCTTCAGTGCCAACCCTGCTTGGACTTCGACGTCTTCTTCTCCATCAGCCAAACCCCCGTGCGCGGCCACACCCCCGACGAAGCCACCATGTTTCGCAACTGGCTAGAGCAAGTGGAAGCAGCCGACCGCCTTGGGTACGGAGTTGCCTGGCTTGCCGAGAGTCACTTGAGCAGCGAGGTTCAGAAGCACAACAAGCAACCGGTCATCCCGCACTGGGAAGGAGAAGTGGGCCTCAATTGTGACATGCTGCAAAGTGCCCACGCCATTTTCCGCCGCACCCAATCCATTGAAGTGGGCAGCGCCGTCATGAACATCCTCCAAGGCGGAGGGCCCATCGCGGCCGCCGAACGGATCGCCTTCTTTGCCGCCCTACACGGACTCGACCTTGACGAAAAACGCCGCATCCACGTGGGCTTCAGTGCCGGTCGATTCGACTACATGAATCGGGCCCATGGGTACGTTCCTCGAAACGCCGTGGAACACGCCATCCCTTACCCGTTTCTGAAGGGAAAAATCTTCCACGAAGCGACTGAAATTTTCTGCCGCCTCCTTGCCGGAGAGACCCTCAGCAGCGACGATGTGCCCGCCCGCACCATCACCAAATCTGAGTGCCGCACCGAAAACGACTGGAACACCATGCGCGCCACCGCCGAAGCCAACGGAGCGCTCGAATTACGAGGCGGCGTCGAGCACGTGGTGCTGCCCAAGCGGTTCGTCTTCGAGGCCCTCAAAGTGGTGCCCCAAGAATGGCGCCGCGACTTGGTGCAATTGGTTGCCGGCAGCCACGACCCAAGCATCACAGATCTTGCCAATCGGTGGCTTCCTTGCCAAGTGGCCAACTTGAGCATCACCCCGCCCGAAGTCATCGAGCGCACCCACCAGCACATGGCCAAGATCTACCACAAGGACGGCGGCCCGTGGCAGCGTCCCATGATGCCCCGCACGGTGATGGTCTTCCTGAATGAAGAGCCAGGCCTCACGCCGGAAGAGCGAACAGTCGCCGCGCAAGGAGAAGCCAAGGAAGCCCTCGCAGCCTACTGGAACGCCCTCACCGGAACCTTGGACCCCGCCAAAATTGACAACGCCGCCGAAAACGCAGTGATTGGCAACGCCGAGCAAGTGGCCGCGCAAATTCGCGAACGGTTCCACCCCAACGACCGACTCATGCTCTGGTTTGACTTCTTCAACCACGACTCCGCTCGCGTCATTCGGAACATGGAGGCGTTTGCGAAGATGGTGGTGCCAAGCCTTCCTTCAACATCGGGAATTTAGGTATCGGTCTGGCCAGGGGGATAGCAGCTAAAGTCTAATATCCTAGTTTGACTAATTCTACTATCATGGTAGATTATGCCACGCTGCAGGTCCACAAGGGCACCAAGGAGCGCCTTGCTAACTACCGACGCCCTGGGGAATCCTTCGACGCCGTGGTTCAGCGCATGATGGACGAAGCAATCAAAGCCGAGGAATCCGAATTCCTAGCCGAATTGGACGCTCTCTACGACGACGACACTGGATTCGAACCCTTGGCATGAAATACACGCTTGAAGCACACCGCGAGGCCAACAAGCAACTGTTGACTCTTCCGCCTAAAATTGCAGACGGAATCCGGCGGGTCCTCCGAGACCTTGCGGCAAATCCGTCCACGGATCGATTTGATTTGAAGCCAATCCAGGGGCATTCCAGTAGGCCGCCCACGCTTAGATTGCGCATCGGGAAATACAGGGTGCTCGTAAAGATAAGACACGAAAAACAACGCATTCGTGTGCTGCGCCTTGGCCACCGAAGTGTGGTGTACAAAGGACTAGATCACTTGGATGTGGGATTGGATGACTAGAATTGGAAATCTCCACCACCCAGCTGGCAAACCGGGAGTCCCAGTTCAATGACTCGCTTCCAAGTGACGCACACCATCGACGCACCCGTATCGGTCGTCTGGGATCTTATCGGCACTCACTTTGGAGACCTTGCTGCGTGGGCGCCCATGTTTGTCTCCGCCTCGCACCTCGTGGAAGACAATCCAACCGTGGGGGCCCATCGCATCTGTCAATTGCCTCGACCCGTGGCCGGCATGACCCACATCGAGGAGGAAATCATTGGCTGGGAGGAAGGCCGCCGAATTGCATACCGCGTCATGCAGCCTCCCAAAGGAGTCCTGCGAATGCAAAATGAGTGGCTCATCGAAGCAGACGGCGACCAAACGCGCATGACCCTACGTCCAACCTTTGACCTCGCTCCTCCCCTTGCTGGACTCAAGGCTTGGTTGGGCTGGCAATTGCAATTCAAACCCTTGATTCGAAAGGCAATGAAGTCGCTAGAAGTGACTGCCAAGGGACGCGCCACTGAAATGGCACCCCCGCGAAACTCCTGATTTCGAGGGAGCCCTCACACCCAACGCCTTCAAGGCAACCTCCCATGCCCGCGCGTGGACGCCTCAGCGCACACGGTCCCCGGCCCCGGCTCCGACCAGTATCCTCGCAGTCCCCTTGGTGAATCCGAACCTGGAATCCCGACGGGCCGCGACGTGGAATGGGAACCCCTCGTCGATTACCGCCGCTTTGGCGTCTCCGAGACCACCATCCACGGCGCAGTGGCTTGGGCAACGGGCGATGGCGTCTTCCATAGCTTTGGCGGCAACGTGCTGTGCTACGGCCGCAGCATGATGAAGCCCTTGATGATGAAGGTGTTCACGGATCAACTGGAATCCTGTTCCTGGGAACAGAAAGCAATCAGTGTGGCCAGCCACAATGGCGACGTGACTCATGTGGCGGCGGCTCAGAGTCTCCTCGATGAAACCGAATGGGGCCTGATGCAGACGCCACTCGACGTTCCCTTGGTGCAGTTTGGCCGGCAAGTGCGCAGGCCTCGCCGCTGGTATCATACGTGCTCCGGTGAACACGCCGCCATTGTGCGCGGTTGCAAGGAACGCGGCTGGCCTCGCATCGGCTACTTGTTGCCCCAACACGAATGGTTCCAGGAATACATGGACATCGTCAGGGATCGCCTCAGCACAGATGGCTCCTGGGAGCCGGCCCGCGTGGCCCGGGATGGCTGCGGCTTGCCCACCCTAAGCAACACCGTCGGCGAATTGGCAGTCCTCTACGCGGGCCTGGCTCGCGACCGGGACGAGGATTGGATCTGGGAAGCGATGACGCGAGAACCGGATCTCGTGGGTGGCTTCAATCGCCTTGATACCACGATTATCAAGTCCTGCGAAGGCAAGGTCATCGCCAAGGAAGGCGCCGACGGGCTGCTTGGACTCTCCATTGTTCATCCAGACTATCCAAAGGGGCTTGGCGTGGTCATCAAAATCGCTCACGGCTGGAACCCCCAAGCCACTTGGTACGTGGCGCGCAGCATCCTCGGCGTGCTTGGATTCGAACTGCGTAACCCGTACAAACTCCACCGCCAGAAGGCGTTCGTTGTGCCCGGCGTGGTGCCGCCAGATCAATTGGAAGCACTGGAAGCGGTGCCCACCTGGGACGAATGGGATCCGGACATGGATCGCTGGTACTACAATTGGAAGGACTACGCCGAGGACGACGCATGAGTGCCACACTCAATTGGGTCGGGGGCCAAGCAGTCCCGGCCGCCAGCGGCCAGAGCTTGCCCAACATCAATCCCGCAACGGGCCTCGACTTAGGTCCCATTCCTCGAAGCGCCTCCGAAGACATCGCTGCTGCGGTCGCCGCCGCCAAAGCCGCTCAACCCGCATGGGCTGCAAAATCCATGGCCGAGCGCTGCGCCATTTTGCACCGCATCGCCGATGGCCTTGAGGCAGAATTGGAAACCCTGGCTCATTTGGAGACGGGTGACTCTGGTAAGCCAATCACCACGAGCCGCACCGTGGACATTCCTCGGGCGGTTCGCAACTTCCGCTTCTTTGCCGATTATGCTCTGGAGCACGAAGACGCCGAGCACCCGATGCCGGACGGGGGACACAATGTGACTCACCGCCGCGCCGTTGGGGTGGTTGGGCTCATCACGCCCTGGAATCTTCCTCTGTATTTGCTGAGCTGGAAAGTCGCCCCGGCGCTTGCCATGGGCAACGCCATCGTCGCCAAGCCCAGCGAAATGACACCTCGCACAGCCAGTGCGCTGGCTCGCATCGCAAAAGATGCAGGGCTCCCGGATGGGCTCTTGAATATCGTTCACGGCCTCGGGCCCGAAGCGGGACAAGCCATTTTGGAGCACCCGGACATTGGCGCCATTAGCTTCACCGGAGGCACCGCCACCGGGCGTCATGTGGCAGCAACGGCAGCGCCTTTGTTCAAGAAACTCAGCCTAGAACTTGGGGGCAAAAACCCCACGGTCGTCTTTGCCGACTGCGATCTAGAAACTGCCGTGGCAGGTGCTACCAAGTCTGGCTTTACCAACACGGGGCAGGTTTGTCTCTGCGGCAGCCGCATCCTCGTGGAAGCACCCCTGTATGACGAGTTTGTTGCCGCCTTGCGCAAGCGGGTGGCTGACATGCAAGTGGGCGACCCCACCGACCCAGACACCAAGCTTGGCGCCCTCATCAGCGAGGCGCACCGGGAGAAAGTGGAATCGTACATTGACATTGCACGAAAGGAAGGAACCGTTACAGGTGGCGCCCGACTGCCTGGGTCTGGCGCATTCCTGTCTCCTGCCGTGATTACGGACGTAGCCCAAGACAGCGCCTGCGTGCAAGAGGAAATCTTTGGCCCCGTGGTCACCGTCCAGCCCTTCACCAGCGAAGACGAAGCGATTCATTTGGCCAATGATGTCCCCTACGGACTCTCCGCCAGTGTCTGGACTCCAGACGCCGAGAAAGCCCAGCGGGTTGCCCAATCCCTTGACGTTGGCATGGTCTGGATTAATGATTGGCTCGTGCGCGATCTGCGTGTTCCCTTTGGTGGTGTCAAGCAAAGCGGTGTCGGGCGCGAAGGTGGAAAATGGTCTCTGGAGTTCTTCAGTGAAGCGATGAATATTTACGAATCATCGACCTAGAATTATTTTTAGACCTTTTTGAGGTGCATATGAGGTGCTCAAGCCATCCATTTTAACAGGAAACTGATTCACTATGGGCCAAATTTAATAAGTTAGCCATAGTATTAATATAGGGTGAATTAATTCATCGCTTGATGAATCCTTCAATCATCAAGAGTGTAGCCATAATGCTGATTCTTGCCCCGCTTGTCAGCGGAACCACGACAACCATCCAAGACAACAATCCAGACAGCTTCACGGGGCATGTCGGGGCCGAAAGCGTCACCGTCGTCAGTGATGGTACGGACGTTTCCTTCGTGGTCAATGTGGACGCATTCAGCACCAGCCAGCCACTCACCGAGTACTATGTTTACTACGAATCTGAAGACTATCGGGCATTCTGGGTAGAATGTACTGTGGAAGGCACCGGAACTGGATATTCTACTGCATGCAGCACCACTGCCATGGAATCAAGCGTCCCTCCTGCCCTGTGGGACCTATACTATTCGCTCGGCATCCCCATTCTGGCTGCCCACCGCCTCAATCCCACATACGTCACATCCACCGTAAGTCACACCCTTGTTTTTGATTCCAGTGCTGGCGAGATAGGGGCGTCTCTCAGCTACGCCGACCTAGGCTTTTCCCCAGGAGAAGATATTCTTGTCAACATTTTCGGCGCCGATGATGGCACGGATTGGGACTACGCGACCCCGGCCCATTGGTTGACGCTGGCATAAGCCAACAAGACCAGGGTAACCCAATTCTTGGCACCTGCCTCTTCTGCCTTTTCCCACCGTTTACTTCACTATGGTGTGCTATCCGAGAGCGAACCCTTGAAGCTGCAATGCTCCTCGCCGCCCTGTGTCCAAGGGTAGAATCGTCGCAGGCTGTCTAGCGCCGCACCCGCCGCACCTTGTCTACGCGGAGAATCCACCCCAGAACGAGCCGCGCTCAGAGGGCGGCTGGGAGACCATCCGGTGGGGCTACGAGCGCATGCGACACAGCCTCGCGCGCGCCGGCCGCGACATCGACGTCATCCTCGTCCATTCGCCGCACTGGCGCACTCGCGTCGGCCACCACTTCTTGGGCATCCCTGAATTCAAGAACCTCAGTGTCGACCCGATTTTCCCGAATCTATTCCGCTTCAACGCCGACTTCAAAGTGGACGTGGACCTTGCCGAGGACATCGCCACGCGCGGCGCCGACAAGGGCCTCGTCACCAAAATGATGCGCAACCCAGACTTCCGCGTCGACTACGGAACCATCGCCGCGTGCCAAATGGTGCGGCCCCAATGGGACATCCCCATCGTCGGCATCAGCAGCGCCAACGTCTACAACGACTACAGCAACGAAGTGGGACAAGCCCAACAACGCGCCCTTGGAGAAGCCACCCGCGAAGCAATCGAAGACAGCGGCAAACGCGCCCTGCTCTTGGCAAGCAACAGCATCAGCCACCGCCACTTCACCAGGGAGCCCTCCGTGCCTGAGGACATGAGCCACGAGCACATCTACCACCACGGCCAGTACCAATGGGACATGCACGCCATTAGGCTCATGCGCGACGGCAAGGCCCAGCAACTGTTCGACGAATTGCCCGAC
>JBFJXT010000110.1:0-7112 GCA_041623015.1 Thermoplasmatota archaeon
CCAGCTCCTGAAGTGCTTCAGCGCCCAGACGCTCGAGCAATACCGCAGCGGCAAGGAGATCCTGATGAACGAGCTCGGTGTCAGCTTCACCAAGGACGGCACCGACGCCCAGGACACGGACCCGAACGCGGTCCCCACCGAGGGCACGGTCCAGGGCGGCAAGTACCGCCACACCGCCGCCCACTTCGAGTGGCTTCTGAAGTTCGCCGAACCCCTCGGGCTCACCTTCAACGAAATCGGCAAGTGGAACCAAGGCAGCGACGCCACCCACCACTTCTGCAACGCCCTCAACGAATGGTACGGCAACCCCGACCCCTGCGTCGGTGCCGGCGCCAGTTACGCCGTCGAGAACTGGGCCGCCCACGGCTTCTGGAAGGAGCTCATTGCTGGCCTCACCGCCTTCAACGACCAGAGCGACAAGAAGCTCAACCTTGGCTTCTGGAAGTGGCATGACATGGTCGAAGACCAACACGCCGAGCACACCCAGGACGAACTCAAGGAAGACTTCGAAGAAGAATGGTTCGACCAAGCGAAGTACCTCGAAGGCGCCACCGCCATCCTCGAAGCCGTCAACGTGTTCTGGAAGGGCCTCAACGAAGCCCGCCTCGCCCGTGCGGCTGCCAAAGTAGCTGCTTAATTCAGGCACAACTCCTTTTCCTTCCCCTTCCTTGTTTTGGCATTTATTGGCCCAAAGCAATCAGTTTTTGCGTAGTTTTTATCATCGAAGTATTTGCTCTCCAAGCAACAAGTTCGCCCCTTTTGGTGGGACCAGAACCTTCTTCCTAACGGCCTAAACATGAGAATTTTGCTGCCACTTTCCATCGTTTTCCTGCTTTCTGGGTGTGTTCAATTGGGTCAAGAAGAAGAGCCGCCGCTTGAGTCAAGGGGTTGCGACACGAGTCGCTATCATCTTGCGGGGGACGGATGGGTCCAAGGGGCGCCAGATGGTGCAGTGTACGAATGGGGGGCGGCTCCGCTGCCTGTTTCGCTTGAAATTGGTCCGTTCAGCGCCGACATCATCATTCCCATGGCTGACCCTCCCAATGGATCATATGTTGAGGTTCGAGGGCAACTGGTAGTTGCCAGTGACTCCGGGGCCACTGCCGATACTGCAGGGCCGGCCACCATATTTGTTCGGGGCTTGGGCCTTGCCTATGCGTATCCGAAACAACTTCCAGAGCAATATGAAGGGCGCAGCCTCTCAACAGTCACTCCGACAAATCCAGCAGAATTCCATGAATATGAAGTCATCATCACTTCATTTTACCGCACCAATGGGGTAACGAGCGACTTGCGAATTCTCTCGGAAGGGCACGACGGCGAACGGTCTTGGATTGAATTTTATTCGTGCCCGTAGCCCGTCTTCCCTCGGCACGGTCGGGCCCCTCCGCAACAAACCTGAAACCCCGCCCCTCGCCTCGCTGGTTTGTGCGTATCCTCGTCGCCCTCCTCTTCCTAGCCTTGCCATTGGCCGGTTGCATCGACTCCGACCCCGACGCCCTCGTCGTTGACGAGCCGGACCTCTTTGCTCGCAAGCCTGCCCTGGAGTTCCGCCCCGTTGTGGACCTAGGCAGTAAGGCCGGCATCATGGACTCCGGCCTCGGTGCCGTTGGAACCTCCTGCACGGACAGCGTGGACGACGGAGATTGCGGCCTCGGGGAGCCAACCCTTGAAGTGGACGGCGCCGGCACAGTGTACGTGAGCGGCGTGTGTTGCTTGACCGTGGCGCCTCCGGTGCTCGTGAGTCGAGATGGGGGCGCAACATTCTCTGCCCTCGAAACCCCTGGCGTGCGCGAGGCATTCGGCATCGAGGGAGACTTTGCGGTGGATGCAGAAGGGCGGGTTTACTTCTCCGACATTGAATTTGCTGGCACCTTCCAAGTGACCGTCTGGGACAAGGACGGGAACTACATTCGCCACACCAAGTGGCCAGCACCGCCCCTGGTGGATCGCGACTGGATTCGCGCCGAGGGCGACGGCACGGCGTACTACATCTACAACACGGGAGCGGCGGGGACCCGGGTCTACAAGAGCACTGACGCCGGCATGACCTGGAGCCCTGACGCCATCCATGTGGTGCCCTATGCCCTTGGGAACGTCGCCTTGGATCCCGGCCGAGAGATTTGCCTCTTTGGGGGTGCCTTGGAGGGATTCCGCCGACTCGATTGCAGCCTAGATGGAGGTGCGACTTGGACGACGGAAAAGAGCACCTTGCCCGTTGGGGATGATGCCTACCCGGTTGGCGCCTACGATGAATCCGGGACGTTGTTCTTGGCCGAGTCGATTGATGGCCAAATCCACTACACGTACCGAACCGCCGAAGGCGATTGGAGCGACGACGTGGTGATGATCTCGGATGGCGAGGGCGACCACCGAATGCCTTGGATCGCCGCCGGGGCCACTGGGGCCGCCGCCATTGCTTGGTACGCCACTACCGCAACCGATGGCAACGGCGACTGGTTCGTTCACGCGGCAGCAAGTCGCGAAGCCAACGCAGAGGCGCCTCGCTGGGACGCCGTCATTGCGGATCCAGAACCGGTGTTCAAGGGCGCCCTTGGCCGAGACTTGCTTGATTTCCTGCAAGTTGAACTGGGCCCAGATGGCGCGATTCACATTGCGTACAGCAAGCTTCGCGCAGGGCAGGGCCCAGATGGTAACGAGGAGCAACTGCAGTACGTGCGCAGTGAGGCAAGCCCTCTGGCGGCCATTGAATACGCCTGGGGCCCTCAATCGGAAGCCTGATTCCCGCGCCAGCCTCATCACGAGTCGTGAATGCGCCGGCCCCACGGCAGCGGTTCGTCGCTTGGCTCAACGATAAGCACCGCAACGATACGTTGGTGGATGCGTGGAGCTTCGTTCACCTCCTTACGGGAATCGCTGCGGGCTGGGTCATGGATCCTTTCGTGGCGTTGTTGTTGCTGGTGCTCTGGGAGCCCCTTGAAATCCTGGTCTTGTCGCCCATGTTTGAGCGGCTCTGGGGCATCCGGTTCGGCTTTGAAACCCTTCGAAACAGCACTAGCGATATCGTCTTCGACGCGGCGGGTGTTGCGCTTGGTTATTGGGGTTTGAGGGCGTTTGTGGATCCGCCGTTTGTGTGGTTCTGAGAATCTTGCTATCTATGTCCGCGTCCACTGCCGGGTGGTCGAGGCGGAGCCGAGTGCCGCCCAAAATGATCGACCTTTTTGAAGGTCGATTGTCTTCGACGCGGCGGGTGTTGCGCTTGGGTATTGGGGTTTGAGGGCGTTTGTGGATCCGCCGTTTGCTTGGTCTTGATAGGTGGTCGTTTGATGGTGTTCCACCCCAGGGCCTTGGGGCAGCTTCACTTTTTGTTCCATGGCGCTGTTGCGCGTGTATGTACGCGCGAAGCCTTGCTTTGGCCATCATAATGTTGCCTCTGATTGCATCACTCGGTTCGGCCACCGAACTCTCTGTGGGGCCTCGGGATCCCTACCTTGGCGTCATCGCGGAGGGCGAAGTGGATCAGTACGAATACGTCTACATGCCCGTGAAGTATGTCTCGTGCATCGATGAGCGCTTGCGCTTGCACCGCGTTACATTGTACTATGATCCGCCGCAAGACGTGCTGACGCTCACGGTGGCGGGCGGCGGCAACTTGCTGCGCTCGTCGGAGACGGCTGTGGGGGTGGATGGCATGGCGATGGTGGAAGTTCTGAGCGGGGACTCGTGCCCAAAGTTACGCATTACGGTAGAGGGAACTGACGTGGGTTTGGTCGCGGGTTATGAAGTGCGGGTCCAACCCAGTGCATGCGGAAGCCTCGGGTGCTCAGATCCGCCCTCGCCCCTGGTATTCGGTCGCCTCTAGAGCCTCTGGTTTCGACGCCCCGAATCGGTTCGATTCAACAAGGGGGCCTGCTTCCTCCGCTTTGCCTGTGAACATTCACACGGAACACACCCAACCGCAGCAGCGCCATCGACATTATGGTCGCAACCTCTTGGTGGCGCTTCTTGCCAGTGGAAGCGTGTTCTTTGTGGAGGTCTGGGCAAGCATCCGCACCGGCAGCCTGGCGCTTCTGTCGGACGCGGGCCATTTGCTTGTCGACTTATCCGGCCTTGTCTTGGCGTATTTTGCTCTGCGTTGGGCAAGCCGGCCCGCAACACCCCAGGCCACGTATGGTTTCTATCGCGCTGAGGTCCTGGCGGCTGGAACCAACGGCGTGTTGCTCGTGGGCATTGTGCTGTTCTTGGTGTATCGCGCCTTTGGGCGATTGCGCAACCCCCTCACGGAGCTCGATACCACTTTGGTGCTGATTGTGGCGCTCATTGGGCTTGCTGCCAATATCGTGGCGGCCCTCATGCTTCACCGAGACGCCCAGGAGAACATCAACACTCGGGGCGCGTATTGGAACGTCATCGGAGACGCCCTTGCCAGTGTCGGGGTCGTGGCCTCGGCGGTGCTGGTGCGTTGGACAGGTGACTCTGGTTGGGATACCTATGTGACCTTCTTCGTGGCGGCGATTATTGCCTATGGCGCCGTGGGGTTGCTTCGCACCAGTGCGGCAATTTTGCTCGAAACCGCCCCGCCACACCTTGACATGGCCGATGTGAAACGCGCCGTGGAAGGCCTAGGGGATGTAGTGAATGTGCATGACTTGCATTGCTGGACCCTAACCCCAGGGCAATACAGCTTGACCATGCACGTGAGCATCACCCAAGCCTCCGTGCCTCGGTTCCATGAGGTCACTCAGGACATTGAGGACCTGTTGATGGAGCGGTTTGCCTTGGATCACTGCACGATTCAAGTGGAGCCAGAAGGGGAAGATCCCGAAAGCGACCGGTTTGATCCGGTAAACGGGGAATTGACTCGGTAATTGTTCAGCACGACGCCAAGGTTCAAATGCCCCGTCCCCGGAGTAAGGGCGTGCGCTGTTTGATTTTGTTGTTGTTCCTGCTCATGCCTTTAGCGGGGTGTATTGACGGCGGGAGCAAATCGCTCACGTGGAGCCAAGAATCGGAGAATCACGGCTTTGTGGCGCGTTACGAAACGGAGGGCGGCCATTTTCTTGAGCTTAGCATGGATCGTGTTGAGGTCGTGGCAGATGCCAACCTGAGGCCAAAAGCCGCTTTCGCTGTTGACTTGCAAACGAATCTGCCCGTGCTCACACAGAGTCCGGGAAATATGCCGCCGCGCTCTGAGGCAAATGCAACCATCTACCTTGACGCCACCGGCCGCCTCGTTCGCTTCGACGGCTGCCTCGGGTTCGAATTATGCTTCGATAACCAGACACAAGTGAGCTGGAGGGGGCACGGTAGTTACCCGCCGCTTGGTATAGGCCTTGAAAATCTTGCAGAAAATGGCATCGTTGAGTACCTCGTGGCGGGCGAGTTTCGCAAATCTCGACTCGTAGAAACCAATGGCTGGACCACCATGGTGGACGGGTTGAACCCCGGAGAAATTTTGACAGCCTCAGATTCGCGGTTCCAATTTGACAACCAATTTGTTCCCTTGACCATAGACATCGCTGAGCCCTGGAGTGACGTCAATCGAATTCTCCTGCATCGCGTTCACTTGGAATCGCTGGGGACCATTCCCCTGGCTGACGATTGGAAATTGTTAGCGTCTGATGCGCCAATGCCGCCTCGAGGCGTAGTTTTTGATGGCGAAGGCCAGGAAGCATTCCGGACGGGGATTCGATTCATTGACGGGTACGATGAAATTTTGCGTCAATCAGCCAAGGCACGACAAGCAAGCGAAGACGGCTGCCTCTCTCACTATTTCTTCTACTGGGGCGGGGGGTATCGAGTGGGCCTGCCCGTTGTGGGGGACTTGCTTCGTGGAGACGTTGCAAAAGTTCAGGTCGCCCTCATCGATGGTAAGGGGGTCGTCCAAACTTGGGAAGTCCAATACGAGCAAGGCACGCCACTGACTGCATACGAGCCTTCCAATTCCGAACAGCAATGGGCCTCCGAGGAGCAATTCACCTGCCCCAAGGTGCTTGGTGGAATAGGGACCGCAGATGATTTTCTAGCCGACGCTTGGGCTCTGCCACGCACACAATCAGGGGTTCCATGCGACTTAGGGGTGCACCACCAGGTGTATTGGTTCAATGCCTCCGCGGTGCCTCGGGCGCCCATGTTCATGGCGCATTTGATGCGTGCAGGTGAAGACGGCAACCCTTGACCGGATCCCGAGGAAATTCCGGCCCCCATGGGCAGCATCTACCAGGATGGTCGCACCGGTAACTGGCTGCTTCTGAGGATGCATTTGGATGACATCGCAGCAATCGATGCTGAAGCTCAGGTCCCGCCGCCCGTCCCGTCGGACACGGTTCAACTGGGCCCGAAGTATACCTGTGCGCCCCCGGATGAATCGGAGCCGCTTATTCGTTGACCACGAGCATGCCTTCCCGTTCTGCTGCTTCTTCGGCAGCCAGCGTGTCGGGTTGGACAACGCTCATGGGGACGGGGGCTAGGGTCACAATGATGCCAAGCACAATCAATCCAAGGCCTAGCCAGACGCGCTGGAAGTCGAAGAGATTGATGCTGCCCGCTGCGAACGTGAAGATGCCGCCAATCTTGGCAAACAGCGTCAGTCGTTTGTAGTCCGTCTCGGAGAGGACCAGGGGCATGAGTCGTTCGACGGGGCCGACCTATTTGGCTCTTGGCGCGGGGGCCTCGGTCGCGTCCTGCGCTTGGATTTGCTTGGGCGGCCTTGAAATCCACCATGCAACGCCCAAGAGAATGCTGGCAAAGAGCGCCATCCACCATCCGGCGGCGGGTTGGAATGAGGCGATGGCCGTGGCGCCGTCGGCAAGGCCGGAGTACGAACGCCCTCCCCAGAAGGGCAAGTCGGCGGGCCAGAACCATGTGGAGCCTAGAGCAGCCGCAACGAGGGCCGCTTGCAAGCAGAAGTCTCGGCGCCAAATCCGGGGTTCGTAGGCATGACTTCGGCCGGCAAGGCGCACAAACAGCCACACGGCCACGGTGGATGCAAGCGCCGAGGTCACCCAAATGGCGCTAAGGTTGATACTGTCTCCTGCGTTTCCAAGGCCGAAGGGGCGGGCAAAAAAATCGTAGCCGAATCCGGTGGATTCTTGGTATTCGGCGTGCCACCATGGAAGCCACAGGGAGGTCAAAAGGAGCAGGAATGCGGC
>JBFJXT010000111.1:0-7045 GCA_041623015.1 Thermoplasmatota archaeon
CCCCATCTCCTTTGGCCACGATGGCGTCCTGCGGTTGCCCTCCGCATCGTCAACCGCGTTCAATTACACCGGCGACGCATTACGGCTACAAGGCGCCGGCACCCTCTCGAACCTTCGCGTTGCGGACCAAAATTCCCGCCAGCTCGCGGGGACCCTCCAGGGCTCTTACTCAGATATTCAGCTTGGCGAGGCACCGGTTCAAATCGAGGGGCAGGCCTCTGCGGCCGTTGTCGTGGCAGCCGTTGTGTTGCTGCCGTTTGTCCTGCGATGGTTGTGGCTGCTTCGTTCCAGTCATCGTCCAATTTCGGAAACCCAGCAAGATATTGCCGATGCCCTGCAAGTTGCACCGGGGGCCTCGTACCGCGACCTCATGCGGATCACTGGCTCCTCCAATGGCGTGATCGACTGGAACCTCCACACGCTCGAACGCCGACGCCTCGTGGCGAGCCGAGACTACAAGAATACGCGCCGGTTCTTCTGGGGCTCTGTGCCGCATGACTGGAAACGTGCCGTCGTAGCCCAACGCGACGAACTTCAGCCAATCTTGCAGTGGATCCAATCGCAGGACGAATTCACGCAGACACAAGCCGCTGCGGCACTCGGCGCCGGACGCTCCACAGTGCAAGGCTGGCTTGAAGATCTACTCGATGCGCAAGTCGTCCGCAGCTACAGGGAGGGGCGTAAGCGGATGTACCGATCAAGTTTGCATGCTGAAGCCCCCATCGCTTCAACTGTACATGGTCGACATCGCGTTATGGCAGAGTAACACGATTCCGCGCCTTCGCAGGCACTCTACCCCTCTAGCCCACCGCCCCTTCGGGGCCGCTTCGCTGCGCTTCGCGTCGCCTCAGCCCTCCTTTCGTCGGGCCTCGGCGCGGTTGGGCCGTCCCAGTGAAGAACGCCTCCGGCGTTCCCTGGCGGCTCTGGACGCATGGGCAGGCAGGCGTGAGGGCAAGGGGGAGTAATTCGGCTCTACTGGATGATGTTGATGAACAGGGAGCCCCACCCGCCAGCACTGTTGTTCCCAATTCATGCAACGCATCCCATTCTCTTCGGGTGGCGAATGGGACGGCTACCACTCACGGTGGTGGAGGGGACTAAGTCTCCACATTTCTCTTTGAGAAATGAGTAGTGGCCAATGTGGCAAGTTAGTCCCCTCGGGTGAGGTGCTTTGACCCTAGTCACAGGTTCATGCAGCCGCTCCACTGATTCTCGCAATGCATCCGGCAGCAGCTATGCCCATACGCGAAGCCTCCCGCGCTGAGTGGGCACCACCTCGCGGATTTGGTCGCTCTATTGTCGAAGGACCGCCTGCAAACAACACTCTGGGTGACCATCCGAATGGTTCAATCAACGAAGGGGCTTCAAGGTCTGGCCCACTGGGAACCCTCCAATGAACGGAAACCCAAGAACCACGAAAATTGGGGCAAGATGGCGCCGCCATAGCGCGCCTTGAAACGCACGTCGCCCCCACTTTGAGGAGCCCAAGCTTCGGAATTGTTAGAAAATGAAAGAAGAGGAAAAACCGGCCATTTGGAGGCCGTTCTCGAATGGATTCGCAGGGGGCTACTAACTTCTCCATGCGGATACGAACCGCCTGCATTCGATTACGAGTATGCAGCTTCTTCCGGTTTTGGAAGGGTCGCGGTGGCCACTTCAAGCCGGGTCAGTTCACGGACGCGGTCTAATTTGCTCTTGTCACTCAGCCCATGATCTTAGCCCCAATGGGTGGCTCCCGCCGTAACCACCAGGAGCCAAGCCGCAAAGGTCGTCAAAATCAGACGAGTTACGATTCTAGGGGTTCGCATAGTGGCCCTCGGGCGCGGATGTTCGCGGCGACCGTTTGTTCGGGGCCGACGCCAGCCAGGCCGATGAATGCCCCATTGGCCCCCAGATAGTGGCCGGGAGCGAGGTTGCCTTGGGCGGCTTGGCCGCCGTTGGGGCCGATGGCGGTGTATCGGGTCTCTAGGGTGTTCGTGCCGTTTGGAGTAAGCCAGATGATGCGCCCGTCTGTGAATGAAACCTCCCTCTCGTCAATGTTCGATAAGGGGTAGAACATCGTGGATGTGTGGCCGCCTTCGCTCCAGGTCCATGTCGTTCCCGTCTCGTCACTTATGGTCGAGATCGATGCGAGTCTGGCTGGCGCGTGGTATCGGTCCCGGAGGGCTTGGGCGATGGCTTCGTCGTCTGTAAAGAGGTTGACAAGGAAGGAGACGTTGCGCTCCGGATCTCGGCACGCTTCTGGGCTTCCGCCTGCGTTGGAAGTTTCGATGAGCAATCGCGCAGGGCGGTCCAGTTCGTCCAATGCGACCGAGGCGCAGTCGTAGATGCGTAGGACGTTCGTGGATAGCGGCTTGGGATCTACGGAGTCCCAACCTGCAGGCACGGGCGTCGGATTGGTCCCGAGGGGGTAATCGAAGGGGGCCTGGAACCATGTGCATCCGTCGAGTTGAAACAATCGACCAAGGGCCACGGGCTGGGCCGTGCCATCAGGCGAAGGGGAAGTTCCAGGCGTTGCTGGATTCCCCGATTCGCCGGAAATATTACCTGATTCAGTGAGCATATCTCTGGGTTCGTCCTCACCCAAGCATCCAACCAGGATGAGTGCAATCACGATTGTCAACGCCGAGGCCTTCATGGAATTAGCCATCCCGATAGTCCCAATAGAATTCGTACTGGCTATTATTGTTTACAATTTTTGCAGCATACAAAATGATTCCATTTTGCTCATCTTGCTCCAATATATTTGTGAGTCTGGCAGGGTGGCGTTGATATCGAGTCCGGGCCACCTGCCCGGGGGATTGCCGAATCAATGGGCTGGATCTTCTCTTCTGATGCCGCCCGGTGGCCCGTCTCCGATTGCTTCGCTGGAGCCGAGACACCCTGAGAAGGCGGCAAGCAAGAGCCGGGCGACAAGTGTGTGGGGGCGTGTTCTAGGGAGCCCTCAATGTGGAGACGCTTCTTAGAACGGCGACCCAAGCACCACAAACACGACGAGCGCGATGCTTGCGAGGATGCTGAGGGTGTAGACGATCCAGTTCCAGCGCATGATTTTCTTGCCGTCGAGGGGTCCGAAGGGCAGCAAGTTGAACAGGCAGAGGATGGCGTTGACGAGGGCGAGGGTTTCGGCGATGAGGTAGCCGAGGCCTTCGGTGTTGGCGGTCCAGGTGAATGGGATTGCGATGAGGGCGATGAGGAAGTTGGTGGCGGGGCCCATGAGGCTGATGAGGCCGTTTTCGCGTTGGGTGACGCGTCCGAGGATGTGGACGGCACCGGGGGCGGCAAAGAGGATGCCTGCGCCGAGGGCGATGCCGACGCTGACGAGGAGACCCATGAATTGGGCGCGGAATTCGGCCCAGTGTCCGTAGTGTTGGGCGAGGATTTTGTGGGCCAGTTCGTGGAGAACGAAGCCGGTGCTGACGGCGATGAAGCTTGCGAGGAGGACGCTTGGTGGCACTTGGAGGCGCTGCTCGAAGTCCATGAGGCCGGCGGCGGGGCCGTTGATGCGTTCGTGGAGGATGAAGGAGAAGGCGATGGTGAGAAGGAAGACGGAGCCGATGAGGTGTAGGATTTCTTGTCGGCTGAAGCGAATTTTTGGCCCGAGGTCGTGGGGTTCGAGGCCGTAGTGTGCTGGATTTGCCATCCCGTCCATGGTTAGCCTCCGAAGATTGCGGTGTAGAGTTGACTGCCGGCAATGTAGGTGCCGACGGTGCTGCCGAGGTTGGCAAGGGCGGTGACTAGGATGATTCGGACGACGCCGTTGCCCCAGAAGCCTCGGAAGGTTTCGATGTCCCGGATTTCTTGGAAATCGCCGACAGTTGGAGTGCGGAGTTTGGCTTCGACGAGGCCTGCGAACCAGCCAGCGGCGAGGGTTGGGTTGACGCTGGTGATGGGGGCTGCCACGAAGGCGGTGAGGATGGTGAGGATGTGTCCGCCTGCGAGGGCCGCGCCGAGGGCACTGAGGGTGCCATTGACGAGAACCCAAACGAGGAGGGCGTCAAAGAGCGCCTGGTAGTCTCCTTGAATCAGTAGGTAGCCAAATCCTGCTAGGACAAGGCCGGGGATGATGATGCCGAGGGCTTTGCCAACACCGAAGCGTTTCTTGGGCAATTCATCGAGGGGTTCGCGTTCGGGCCGGGTGCTTGCTAGGTGGCGTTGAATTCCGGGCAAGTGGCCGGCTCCTACCACAGCGATGAGACTGGCGCCGCCTTCTGCTTGTTCGTCGATGTGGCTGGCCATGTAGGCGTCCCGTTCATCGATGAGCGCTTCCTTGACTTTGGGAGCAAAGCGGGCAAATTCGTCCGTCATTGCGGTAATGGCGTCGGTTTCCAGCATCGCATCCACGTCTTGGGCTGCGTCGGTTTCCTTGCCCTTTGCAGGCGTGAGGATTTCTACCCAGACATTCCAGAAGAGGCGGAGTTTTTCCCAGAACCCGAGGCTGCCAAAGCCACGCTTGAGTGTGATGCTAACGTCGCGGTCGATGAGGACCACTTCGGCGCCCACTTCGTCGGCCACTTGGACTGCTCGAAGCATATCCATGCCGGGACTGACGCCGGTTTCCTTGCCCACGCGGCTTTGATTGTTGACATGATAGAGCTGCAAAAGGAACAGGTGCTGATTCTTTTCTCGAAGCTCTTGCACGATGTCGGTTTTTTGCCAAGCCTCCGGATCTCGAAGGGCGTCGTAGCGACGAGGATCCAACTCAACGAGGACCTTCTGAGGACGTCGCTCACGAATGGTCTCCTCGACCGTTCGGACACTGGTTGCCGACACATGGGCAGTCCCGACCAGGACCACTCCTTCTCGTACCTCTTCAATCACCGGTCTTCTAGTGACGGACTTGGGTCGGCCTCTAAGCGTCTCCGGTTGGGTCAGTGATAGTGATGAATGGGAAATAACGGGCTTGGGAGATTTTTAGCGTCGCTGGCGCCGCCCCCTTTATGTGGGGGCCCTTTGTGGCCGAATCCATGGGCGCGATCATTGTCACCGGAATTCCGGGTGTTGGCAAGACGACCGTGATGGAAGCTGCCGCAAAGCAAGCCGACTGTGACATTGCCGTGTACGGCTCTGTGATGTTCGAGGTTGCCACCGAGCAAGGCCTTGTGTCTCACCGTGATGAGATGCGCCGATTGGATCCCGAAGTCCAGAAGAAAGTGCAGCGTGCCGCTGCCGAGCGCATCGCGGCCATGGGCGACGTGGTCGTCGACACCCACTGCACCATCAAGACCCCCAAGGGCTACTTGCCTGGCTTGCCCGCTTGGGTGCTCACCAGCCTCATGCCCAGCACCATTGTCCTTGTGGAGGCAGATGCCGCCGAAATCCAAGGCCGCCGCGCTGGTGACGAGACTCGGATTCGAGATGCAGACAGCATCGAAGCCATCGAGGAGCACCAAGAATACAACCGGCGCTTCTCCGCCGCTTACGCCACCCTCACCGGCGCCACCGTCCACACGGTGTACAATCACGATGGCAAAGTGGACGACGCCATCGCTCAAATTCTTCCTGTCGTAGGCGTCACTGCCTGAGGACCTCCATGGCCGCTAAACCCCCCGCAGCACCTGCCCGCAAACCCGGTTCGTTCCTGAACATCGTCCTGTTCGTGGCGATGTTTTACATCATCCTGCAACCCACTATTCGCAACGCCATGGGCGAAGGCCTAGACAAGGTGCTTGGCCCCGTCATTGGCTTCAATGGACAATACCCCGTGTTGACCATTATGATCGCTGGTGCCCTCATGGTGCTGTTTACCACCGCCGTGCGCCACTTCACCACGGATTGGCTTGACATGGCCAAGAACCAGGCGTTCATGCGCGACTTCCAAAAGGAATTCAGCAAGGCACGCAAGGAAAACAACACCTACCGCATCAAGAAGCTGACCGAAAAGCAGCCTGAAGTGATGCAGAAGCAGTCGGAAATGAGTAGCCGCCAACTCAAGACCATGCCTTACACCATGATTATCGTGGTGCCATTGTTTGCCTGGTTGTTCCACTTCCTGACCGCCTCGGTGGATTACACGTTCTACTCCAACCCCTGGAACCCCAGCGTGGATATGTTTGGCACCAATGTGTTCCCGAACTGGATTCTGCTCTACATGACCCTCAGTGTGCCTGTTGGCGCCTTGGTCCAAAAGAGCATGAAGTACATCTCCTGGAAGAACCGCTGGCAACCCAAGCACCCTGAAGTTCACGAGTAGGCCCCATGCCCACTGTGACCGTTGGAGGACTCCCCGGCACGGGCACCAGTACCCTGTGTGGATTGCTTCAGAAAGCCACGGGACTGCGCTACGTCTACGCGGGCCGTATTTTCCGTGAGGAAGCCCGACGACGAGGCATGGACCTAGCTGATTTTGGCGCCCTTTGCCAAACGGACCCGAGCGTCGACAAGGCCCTTGATGCCCAGCAAGTGGACCTACTGAAGGATGGAGACATCCTCCTAGAAGGACGACTGGCCGGGTGGCTTGCCCATCAAAACCGCATTCATGCCCTGAAAGTCTGGGTGGTTTGCGACGAAACGGAGCGCGTGCGCCGATTGGTGGACCGTGACGGGGGCACCCTCGGCGAACAAGCTGGAAAAGCGGCTGCCAGGGAGCAAAGCGAAGCCGATCGCTACCGCCGCTACTACGGCATCGACCTCGCTGACGTTGGCCCCTACGATTTGGTGCTGGACTCCACCCACAAGTTGCCCCAGGAACTGGCCAATGAGGTGATTGAGGCGTTCCAAACCCACTTGGTAGCGGCTTCCGGCCGTCAAGACGCAAGCACATCGTCTTAAGAGCCGCCTTCAGTGGCCGGCTCGTGACCGAACGTAGCGGCCTCCTGCCCGCCGAGCGCCCCCGAAAGCGCGTAGTGCGCATGGCAAGCAACACCGACCCAGCGTTCGGCAAGAAACCCGAGGACCGCACCGCCGAAGAGCGCCTTGCCTGTGGCGTTGTCCCCTTGGACAAACCCAGCGGCCCCACCAGTCACCAAGTGGCCGCTTGGCTTCGCAATGCACTCGATGTGCGCGACGTTGGACACGGTGGCACCCTCGACCCCAAGGTGACCGG
>JBFJXT010000112.1:0-6983 GCA_041623015.1 Thermoplasmatota archaeon
CGCACAATGTCCTCGATTTGCTCGATGGTCATGTGCGACTGCTTGCAGGTGCTCTGAATGTTGATGCCGCCTCGGTCCGTGTAGTAGACCTTGATGTCCTTGGCGCGGCGATTGATGCGGATGGCCGACTGCTCCAATTCTCGGATAATCACCGGCATGTGCTTCTTGGCTTGCTTTGCATCAAGTGTGAGCAAAATCAAGTCCGAGTTGCGGGCGGCAGCAATGACTTCCTTTCCGCGGCCTTTGTTCAGGTGGGCGCCGGCGATGATTCCGGGCATATCCAGAATCTGAATGTCGGCATGGCGGTGCTTGAGCATGCCAGGAATGACCGTGAGGGTGGTGAACGCGTACGACGCGGCCTCCGACTCCTTGCCGGTGAGGGCGCCAAGGATGGTGGACTTACCCACACTGGGCAATCCAATGAGGCCTACGGTGGCGTTTCCACTCTTCTTGACAGAGTAACTTGGGCCGCCGCCACCACTGGCTGCGGCTTGCTTTTCCATGTCCCGTTTCAAGGCAGCAATCTTTGCCTTCAGCTTTCCAATGTGGAACTCTGTAGCCTTGTTTTTCTGGGTCTTGAGGATTTCCGCCTCAAGCTCCTTGATCTGGTCAACGATCGCCAAAGAGGTCCTCCTGGTTGCGGGGGAGTCGCCGACGGATAAAGACTTGGGGCTGGGTGGCGCTTGCGCGTGGCATCGGATTTGGGCGAGAATCAGAGTTATTTTTCCTGGGTGTAGGTGCTGCATCGGGCCGGCGGAGCGACGATTGTTTGGCTTGTTTGCGTATCAGTGGGCGTCTGGCTCTGCCTCGGGGCGGCTTGCGTGTTTTGTCAATCTGGGCGGGGCTGAACCAGGCGATAAAAATTTATAACCACAAGCAAATAAGCAATTATTCTTTGCAGATAATCCACTAAACGATTCTTAAAAAATGCCAGACTCTGCACTAAAAATCAACCATAAGGTTTCATATAAGGATATTATTAAATTACTCACTCGGGTCCCAAAGCTGGTTGTGGCTCAAAAGGGATTTTGAGAACGGGGTGTGTGGAAAACCCAAAAGGTGAAACAATGAACGAAACACCCAAAAAACAATTCCAGAAAATCAACATCAAAGGTGCCGGTGCCATTGCACTTATGGCGCTTTTGATGACGACAGCCGTCGCTGGAGTTACCAGTCCCGTGACGGAACCGACGCTCATGAATGTGGGTTTCTACAGCAGTCCTGACGTATCGGTCGGCGACGACTACTATGGCGCCACAGTCCTCAGTGTCAACGACGCCGTGAACTTCATCTCCGTCGAAGTGACCGACCCGCTCTTTGTTGAACGCGTCCAACTCGACTCCGACGTGCGCTACGTGGCCCACGACAGCATCGACGCCGTCACCACCCAGTACACGCCCAACGACCAGCACTACGGCCTCCAATACGGCATCACCAACACAAACACGGACCACGCCTGGGACGTCACCCTCGGCTCTACCGCCGTCACCGTGGCCGTGCTCGACACCGGCATCCAAGCCAGTCACCCCGACTTCGAAAGCAGCCGCCTCTTGAACGGCATCACCTACGCCGGCGGCAACCAAAACAACGACGGCGACGGCCACGGTACCCACGTGTCCGGCACCGTCGGCGCCACCATCAACAACGGCATCGGTGTCGCAGGTGTCAGCCAGAGCATGATTATGCCCGTCAAGGTCCTCAGTGACACCGGCAGTGGTGCCTTCTCCTGGATCGCCAACGGCATCACCTACGCCGCTGACAATGGCGCCCACATCCTGAGCCTCAGCCTCGGATGCGCCGCTGGCTGCTACGACCAAGGAACCGTCGACGCCATCGACTACGCCCGCTACACCAAGGGTGCCATGGTCGTCGTCGCATCCGGCAACGACTACGGAGCCGTCGGTTTCCCCGGCAACCACCCCACGTCGT
Organism: Thermoplasmatota archaeon; assembly: GCA_041623015.1. Classification (GTDB taxonomy): domain Archaea; phylum Thermoplasmatota; class E2; order JACPAO01; family JAHFTW01; genus JANQNI01. Next base: position 1,930 of record JBFJXT010000112.1, read on the forward strand.
TCACCGTCGCCTGCACGGACTCCAACAACAACAAGTGCAACTTCTCGAACACCGGCAACACCGTCGACATCTCGGCCCCAGGCTTTGACATCGCTTCGACCTACATCGGCTCCAGCTACGTCTACATGAGCGGAACCAGCATGAGCACGCCCCACGTAAGTGGCATCGCGGCCCTCATCAAGACCGCCAACCCCGGCTACAGCGCCTCGGATCTCGAAAACGCCATCACCAGCACCGCCATCAGCATCGGCGGCAGCGGTATGGGCGCCGGCCTCGTTGACACCCAAGCAGCCATCGGCGGCGGCACGCCCCCGACCAACAACGCCCCCACTGCTTCGTTCAGCTTCACCACCAACGAACTGACCGTCAACGTGGATGGCACCGGCTCCTCGGACCCCGACGGCGACCCCCTGACTTACTCCTGGAACTGGGGCGACGGATCCCCCGACGCAAGCGGCTCCACCGCCAGCCACACCTACAGCGCCGACGGCACCTACTCGGTGACCCTGACCGTGACCGACACCGGATCGCTAAGCGACTCCGTCACCCAGTCCGTCACCGTCTCTGCCACCCCGCCGCCGCCCGGTGGCACCGTGCACATCTCTGCCATGTCGTCCTCATGGGCCCACCAAGGCAAGAACCACATCGGCACCTGCACCGCCACCGTCGTGGACGCAAACAACGTCGCAATCAGCGGCGCCACCGTAAGCCTCGACTGGCAAGCCCCCCGCAACAGCGGAACCTCTGCCGGCATTTCGGACAGCAGCGGCGACGCTACGTCTTCTTGGCAGGCCAACAAGCGCAACCACGGCGGCTGGACCTGCACGGTCACCGACGTGGTCGTAGCCGGCTTCACCTACGACGCTGGCGCCAACGTGGTGTCCTCGCAGAGCTTCACCGTCTCCTAGAGGCGCACAAGCAAAGCCAAGGGCCTAGCGACACTCGGTCGTGACCGCCCGACCCTTTTTCCATCTCCTTCAATCCTCCTCTCCACGCAAGGAACCTGCCCATGCACACCTTCAGTCGGTCAATCATTGCCATCCTGCTCCTGTCAACGCTTGGCCCTGCCACGGGTACAGTTGCCGCCCACGACGGCCCCCACGGGCCGGAACCGATGCTCGACCTCACAGGTGCAACGGCGCGCGTACAGAGCCCGCCCGGAGCCCAGGTCACCCTCCTTAAATCCGGTCCCGAGGAAGTCAGACTCCAAATCATCAACGAAGACACCCTTCGTAGTTCCGTGCAACTCGGCGACTGGTTTGATGTCGAGCGAGCCCAACAAGTGGTCCTATGGTGGGGCAGTGCGCCACTCATGGAACTCACCAAGTCCACCTGGGACCAATCCACGCGACCCGCAATTAATCGATCCACGGACCCCGCTACCTTCCAAATCATGCTTCCCGCCGGCGACAAGGAACTGCGCCTCGTTCGCGACGTCGCGCCGCCCACCGTGAACCTGACGGACGCTGAAAACCTCAGCCACAACTCCTTTGTCATCCGCATCGAAAGCCCCGAACCGGTCTGGGCCCGACTCGACATCAAGGGTGCCGACGGCGTGGCCCTCGAATCCGTCTCTCCTCAAGTCGCCTACCAACACACCTTCCCCGTCCAAGGTCTCAGCCCTGAAACCGAATACCAACTCCAATTCCTCGTCACCGACCTTGGCGCAAACGTCGCCCTCCTTCAAGCACCCAATGTCACGACGTCTCGGGCCCCCCCTGTGCAGGCGCCGACAATCGCCATCCTTGAACCGCAGGGCGCTGACCCATCCGACCCCATCGAGCGCATCGTCGCCACTGCATACCTTGCCGACGGCTCCCCAGCTGACACCATCTACCTCTTCGTAAACAAACAACCCGTCACGGCCAAATCTATCCGAGGCGAAGGCACCTTGACCTACCTCCCGGTCCCTCCGCTGGGTCCAGGAAACTACCTCATTTCCGTAGAAGCCTACGGGCCCGGCGGCGAATGGGTCATCGAACAAATGGAAGTGCGCGTCGCCGATGCAGACGCCAAAACACCCATGGCGGGGTGGATTGTGATTCTGGCCGTTGCCCTCGTGATGCAGGTCGCCCGCCGCCGACAAATGCTTGGGTGAACGCCACCAAAATACACGAGAACGCAAAGCCTCGCCGAATCCCGCGGCAACGCGGCACGTCGCGACTGTTCAACCCTTGTCCGAGTGCCCTTATACCTAACAAGCGCCCCATGACCCTTGTAGCCATGCGAATCGTAGCAGTTCTTCTGAGCCTGATGTTCCTCGCCTTGCCCCTTGCGGCAGCGCAGTCCAGTGGGCCCGGCAGCGACGGGTGCCGCGATGACGTCTGCCGCGACCAAGAGGATGCCCCAGATGACGCTCCTCGGGACGCTGCCCGGAAAAACAGCACTGATGAACGAGATGCTGAAGCACGAAACGAAACGGCAAGAGAACGGGCTGCTGCGTACTGTGAAGACCATCCGGATGACCGCCGGTGCCAATCTGCCGAAGAACGCTTCGAGGACGACGCCCGGGAGGCACGGCGAGATGCACGCCACATCACATTCGAACTTGATCGAGTGAACCGCACGCTGTCCAACTACACCATCGCAGGTAAGCTGGCCTTCGATGCCATCATCTTCACCGACGATGGCGAGGCCGAATTGGATCGTGAGGGCAACATGGTGCGCCTTCGCACCAACGAATCGGTCCTGAAGCTCCACGATACCATCCGCGGCAACATCGAGTACAAGAGCAAGGTTGCTCCCCTCGTGCTGGATCTCCCTGCCGGGGCGTTCCTGGGTCGCCATGGCGAAACTGAGCGGGGCCACTTCTTGGTCATCGAGTATGATACTGCCGTGGGCAAATTGGCCTCCGACCGCATCGTCATGGAAGGCGACCAACTGACCATCTACGGATTTGCAGCGTTCCACTTGCAAGTCAAGGAAGACAAGCCGCCTGCCAGCGCGGGCAAGCAACAAGTGGACCTTGCCCTGGAGAGAGCCGAAGAGGAGCGTCATCTTGGTGCCAAGGTTGCCATTCGCAAGGTGCTCGCATCGGAAATTGCCGCGCGTGACGGACCCATCACCGAAGACGCATCCGGCGGCGCCCTTCCTGCGTCCGCACCTCGCCATGGCGCATCAGACAAGGTTTCCGACGTTGAAGTGACAGAATACGACGACATGGAAATCACCGTGGATGCCCCTGACAAATTGGTTGGCGACAGCATCCTTGAGGTGCAAGTGAGTGCCGAACTGGACGCCGGCCGGACCGTGGTGTTGGACCTCGATCCAGAACTGCTCAACGGCCTCTCCGCCACTGCCTCCTCGGCGTTGGCGCTTCGATACTACGACCTCAACGACGACGGAACCCGCACCGAAGTGGTGTTTGGCATGGCAGAAGGTGGACTCAATGACATCCTCAACCCCACAGATGACGCGGGGCAACCAGAATACTGGATTGTGGAAGATGCCGACGGCATCCAAGTGCTGGTCAGCTTCCCGCACTGGAGTACCCACATTGTCACCCTCCAAAACATCGCGGAGTACCTGACCCAGCCAAGTGTGGTCATCGGCATCATGGCCGGCGTTGGTGGTGTGGCGGTCGCTGCGGTGGCCATGTTCATGCCACGCCGCCGCCAAGACGACCTCTACTGAGGCTAATCCGAGTCAGGGCCCTTGCGACTCACCGTCACGGGCGCCGCGCCGTCTGCCTCGAAATCGGGCGCATCGAGGGCAGGCTTTGATGTCGGGATGGCTCCGATCTGGGCCTTTGAGTCTGTCTGGGCTTGGCCGTTCTTGCCATCGGTGTGCGCCGCGGCCTCGTTTTGCTTCTCCGCTTCGACCTTTGCTTGCTTTCGTGCTTCCGTTGCTTCAATGGCGCGTGCCACCACGTCCCGCTCTGCACTCTTGGGCTCCTTTGGGGGTCGACTTGGGGCATGCAAATCGAGCCAAGTGGCCGCAAACGCATCCACCGTGTCATCCAGGAATGACTTGCGGTAGGTCACAAGCACATTGGCCACGCGCTCCTCATCCGACAAGGACAACAGCTTCGTGCGGCCGGCGGGCTCTTCGAGAAGCAAATCCGCAGCGAGCAACTTCTTGAGGTGGAAACTCAACGTCGGGCCAGACAAACCCGTGGCCGCCTTGAGGTCCTTGGGGGTTGCGCCCGGGTGAAGCAAAAGGTGGGCACAGACGCGGCGAGGCGCTTCTTGGCGCACGAGATACAGGATGTCCTTGTCTCGACGATCCATGCCTTCTGCGGGGTAGAACGCCTTGAATCCCGCTGTCTCCCGAGTGACGAGGTGATCTGTTTTCACCAATTGATAGCAGTGGTATTCCAGCGTCGACACCGGCATATCCAGCCGTTCGGCAAGGGCGCGCAGGTGCAGCCCCGGATTCTCCGAGATGCACCCCACGATGCGCTGCCGAACCTGCAGGTCCAGCACCGTTTTCTTGGTCGGCGGGGGCGGCGGCATGGAAATTCGTTAGCGTTTCAAGACGGCAAAGTAGAGCGCGACCACGATGGCCAAATTCACCGCAGCTAGGGCCGGGATCGCATCCAAGGACTCGGCCAGTTCTCCACGGCGAAGATAGGCGTCCCGAGCAAAGAACACGCCTTGGCCCGCAAAGCCCAGGAATGCGGCGCTGACCCACAATAGCTTCAGGTTTCGTACCCGGGAATAGGAGACCAAACCCACGGCCAAAAGCAGCGCCGACAAGCCCGTCAGCAAGACGCCAACGGCCACGGCTAGGTTTGCCTGAAGAGCACCCATGGATGGTGCATCATGGCCCCGCGATTAAAGCGACCCCGATGAGTTCGTGCCCCGGGCAGCGATGCGCGCATCACGCTCCTTGGTCAATCGCTCTCCAATTCGGCGAACCGCACCCCCAACAGCTGTTGGGAGCATGAAGCCGTCCGTGTGGGGGCAATAATCCGTATCAAGACTTGCCACCCGCTCATCCTCATCCCAAAACGCCGGATACAATCGGCACCCCTCGGGGCGTTGCTCCCAGACAGAACAACGGCCATCGTCGCCCAAGAACCAACAGGGCCTCGGCTCGGCACCGGGCGCCGC
>JBFJXT010000113.1:0-6948 GCA_041623015.1 Thermoplasmatota archaeon
AGCGCCCGGTTGAGCGCGAAACGCAGAGGCACAGCGGGGACAAACCACCTCGACCACGAAGCTTTGAGCCCATGCGGCGCTTGAAGGGTTTGCGGGTGGACTGCTTGTGCGAATGGGCCCGGTAAGTTGGGCGTGCGTCCGTGTCGGGTCTTTATGTCGGCCCTGCCAGTGCGCCGACTGTGCGCGTCCTGGTTGCCTCCTTGATCTTGGTGCTTTTTGCTGGCTGTGTGGCCGAAGAGGAACCCACCACGGATCCCTTGTTTGCGGTGTGTCCACAGTGGATTTCGGGGCCTTCAGTCTCTGGAAATGCCACCGCGGGCCCGGACGCGGTCCTTGCGCTTGCGCCGCAACTTGACAATGGCACCACGGCATTGGAGCACGAAGGCTTCCCCCTCGACTTGTATGTCCTTGACATCAGCACCACGGCCCCGGTGACCGTGCGCATCCAAACCAGCGAAGGTCGAGCGCTCTTGATGCGAGATGCTACGGAAGATCGCCCCGACAGCCGCCCGAGCCTCGTGGTGGATGGCGAACAAGCGGTTTCCGTGTACCTCACTGCTATTGAGCACGGCACGCTGGCCAACCCCAGCGCCATTCAAGTGCTCGCGGAGGGCTCTGGCGACGTTTCCATCAAGGGGACCGCTTGGTATCGCGTCTGCGGCGCCGTCCTAGAATAGCCCCTTCGCGCCTTGCTGATACGACCAAAACCCACAAAAGCAGCTGCGTCGAATGGACCTTCATGCGCCTGCGTGTGGCTGTCCCGCTTCTTCTCCTCTTGACCAGTGTTGCTCTTGCTGGTTGCATTGGTGGCAACGACACTGGAAAGGACCCCTTTGTTGGCAGTTGCCCCTCGTGGATTATGTTCTCCACCACGGATGACAATGGGAATGCAGTGCAGCCGGCAGCACTCCGCACCCAATCGTACCACATGTGGAACAACACCAGTGGCCCAAGCGGAGATGGCGCCTGGCCCAAGGAAGATACTGAATCTCGCCCTGTGACTCCAGGGAGTCCCGGTGGCGTTGTGCTTCGCGATGAGTACCCCGTAGACTTCTACGACTTCTCGTTCGACTTGATGTTCACGCAGGATGTGGACAGCACCTTGTCGGTGAAATCGGAAAGTGGACGGCAGTTGCTCTTCAAGGACATGGACACAGGGCGCTACGCTTCGCGGTTGCAGTTTCCTGACGGAACCAACATGACGGCGCAGGATTTCCCCACCTACCGCGTGGAGCTTTCACAACCCAATGCGGACCCGGCGCCTGAGGGCATTGTACTGGTTTGGAACCACGTCCCGAACAAGGACAACGACATCCAAACCAACAGCTTCTCGTTTACGGAATTCGAAGTGCACGCTTGGTTCCGTACCTGCGGAAGCCCGTAAGTCCTCACCGGAGCCGCACCCTTTCTCCGTCCCTCTCTCCTGGGAAAGCGCGGTTGGTGGAGTAGGCGGCGCCCGGCGGCGTCTGGCGCTATTCCAGTTTGACTAGGTCGTTGCTGACCATCGTGGACAGGAATTTGCCAAGGCGTGCGGGCAACTCGGACTCGTCAGGGTGCGTCTTCTGCAACGATGCCAGTAACTCCGCAACGGTGTGCTTGCCATCCATCAACTGCCAGAGTTCGCTGCCAAGAACATCCAGCTTCACCGTGAGAGTGGGTGGCACTTTGAACGCCTTCAGGAGCTTGGAGCCCGCGGGTCCGAATTTGGATTTGGTCACCTGGACCCGCCCGTCCGCAAGTACCGTCCAGGGAACGTCGGCGCGTTGGGCAATGCGGGCACTCACGTCAGGAATCCTTTCGGACACAATGCCGGCACATCAAAGGGGGTGAAGAGGGTGAGGGAAGAGGCTCGGCGAAAGGGCGGCCGCTTGTCAGCTTAGATCTGACTCTTGGCTTCCATTTCCGACCGGCGCGCCAAGTATCCTAGCAGCAGGATGACGAAGCCGAACATCAACAGGCCAGGCCAGACGAGGCTTTGGTCGCTGATGGCAATCGCTTCGTCGCCACCGGACACGATGATGGCGGCCAGGGCGATGCCGATGAGCGCTTCTCCGGCGATCAGTCCACTGGAAAACAGGATACCCATGCGGTTGCCGTGGGTGCTGACGGTGTCCCACCAAGTGGCGCCTCGGCCGTGGGTTTCCTTGTCGGCCCGGCGGTTGTATGCGGCGGTGGTTGCCCATGCAAGCAAGCCACCGAGGAAAATCGGCGCCGAGAGGCCCACGGGGAGGTAAATGCCCACAGCCACGGGCATGACGGGTGTGCCGAAGGGTGCGTTGAATTTCTGCAACAGTTCATCGCTGATGATCAAAAGCAGGGCGAGGATGGCACCGAGAAGAATCATCAGTTGCGGCAGGGCCGGGCCGGTGCCAAAGATTGCTTCAGCGACGAATCGCATCAGGCTGGCTTGGGGTGCTGCGAGGTCGGCGCTTCCCACGGTGTAGGCGTTGTGCAGGATTTGCAGCACGGGGGCCACCACGAGGGCGGCGGCGCTCACACCGACAATTTGCATCACTTGCTGCTTGCGGGGCGTGGCACCGAGGAGGTGGCCTGCCTTCAGGTCCTGCATGTTGTCACTAGCGATTGCGCCGGCACAGGCAATGACGGCGGCCACGAGAATGGTTGCTGCGGGACCGATGGTGGTGTCCACGCCGAGGAATTTCAAGGTGAACGCCGAGGCAAGCACCGTCAGAATAGTGACGCCGCTGATGGGGTTGTTGCTGCTGCCAACGATACCCGCCATGTAGGCGCCCACGGCGGAGAACAGGAAACCGGTCACCACCATCAACACCGCCATGACAAGGGCGATGGCGGCACTTTCAGTGACGTACCAGTAAAGGGCAAAAATTGGAATGACCATACCCAGGACACCCATGAAGGTGGGTCCAATGCCGAACTCTCGCTCGGTGCGAGGCAAATCCTCTGCTCCAAGGGTTTCCTTGCTGCGTGCAGCGGCGAATCCCTGGGATAGTGCTTGAGAAAGCGGCTTGCGAAGCTTCACTAGGGACCAAAGGCCACCCACGAGCATCGCACCGACACCGAGGTAACGGATTTGCGTGCTCCAGATGAGGCCGGCGGCCGTCTCAGGGGACAAAGACAGCCAATCGAGGCTGCCAAGGTCGGGGTGGTTGAGGAGGGTGCTCCCGGCGGTTGCACTGAAGATGGGAATGGCGATGGCCCATCCAATAATGCCGCCAAGGAACACCAGGCTGGCAATGCGCAAGCCGACGATGTATCCAACACCAAGGAGTGCTGGGCTCAAATCGCTGCCAAATGCGTAGATGCCCTGGCTCTTGAATCGGCCAGCAAACTGAGCCGTGTCGGTCCACATGCGCATGCCGGATTGCATGAACTTGTAGAGCAAACCCACAGAGGCACCCAGAATGAGGGCCAGGACGCCACTGTTGAGGCGGGGGTGATCGTCGTCTTGGTGCTGAGCAAGTTCTGCTTCCGCTTCGGCGTCCGGTGCGCCCGATTTGAGAACCTCGGATGTGGCAACACCCTCAGGGAACCGCAGTTCTGCTTCCACAATGAGCGCGCGGCGCAAGGGGACAGTGAACAGGACACCGAGAATACCACCCAGAAGCGCCACCACGGTGGTTTCTAGGTAGTTCACTTCGGACCAGGTGCCAAGGAGTAACAAGGCAGGAATCGTGAACAACACGCCAGCCGCTAGGGATTCACCTGCACTTGCGGCCGTCTGAATGGCATTGTTTTCGAGGATGTTTTTGTTGCGAAATGCCCGCAGCACCGCCATCGAGACAACCGCCGCAGGAATGCTTGCAGATACTGTCAATCCCACCTTCAATCCAAGATAGGTATTGGCAGCACCCAAAATCATCGACAACAGGACACCAATGATGATGCCCTTCACCGTCAGCTCCTTCAAGCTGCGCTCGGCCTTGATGTACGGAACCGACACCGACACAAGACCCCAGAACCGGCAGAGGGTTTGGCCGTTGCGCGTTGCGACCGGCAAAGCTGCCCGCCGCTGCGCTTATACCCTTCGGAGCTTGGTCGTCACTCGATGGCTATGCAGACTGTGGACGCGGTCATCGCCGTAATCGGTGCGGTTGCACTGATTGCTACGGTGACGGGCGTCCTCCTCTATGATGACCTTGCAGGCGAACAGGACGTTGTGTTCCTGAGCTCGGACATGACCGGAACTCCACAAACTGGAGACAACGGACAGACCCTCATTTTCGCAGTCCCGAACAATGCAACCGGCGCCTCCCTGGCAATCGACATTGCATTCATGGGCCAAAGTGGCCTCGGTGGAGACTCCAACGTCGTTGTCTCCTTCACCGGCCCCAACGGCACCGACGGTACCTACCGCACGAGCATCACCATTGGACCCAACAGTGGCGGCGAAGTGTTCTCAGTGCCGGTCGACATGTTCTCCTGGGCAAGTGCTCCTGAGAAGGTCTTGGCCAACCCGGACACCGTTGACGAAACCCAAGCGTGGACCACGCCCCTCTCCGTCACGGTCACCGTTGACCAACCCAACGACTCCTTGCTCGCCATCCCCGGCGGCGCAGTGAACTACAACTTCGTGTCCACTGTCACCCCCACGTTCTCCGTGTACGCGGCTTCCGTCATGACTCCCGAACTGGAGAACATCTAACATGGCTGGAGCGCGCGGCACCTGGAACAGTAGCCTTGGCTTCATCATGGCCGCCGTCGGTTCTGCCGTCGGTCTTGGCAACCTGGTGCGCTTCCCCCGTGAACTTGCAGGAAACGGCGGCGCCGCCTTCCTGTTCGTCTACTTGCTCCTGCTCCTCTTGGTGGGTCTACCCGCCATTCTAGGTGAAATGAGCGTGGGTAAGATGACCCAAATGAGCCCCGTCAACGCCTTCAGGAAACTGGGCGGCGCCCACGGGCGCAAGTGGGCCATTCTCGGCATCGCCGGCATGCTCGCTGCCATGTTCGTGTTGTTCTTCTACACGGTCATCGCCGGCTGGACCCTTCGTTACTTCTTCACCGGCTTCACCGGTGCCTGGTTCGACGACCCCTCCGGTTACTACCACAGCATTGCATACGGCCCGTGGTCCATTTTCTGGCACTTCGTGGTCACCGCCATCACGGTCTACGTGGTGAGCCGCGGTGTGAGCGGTGGTATCGAGCGCGTGAACATGATCATCATGCCCGCCTTGTTTGCCATCGTCGTCGGCATCGCTGTGTACGCTGCATTCCAACCCGGAGCAATCGATGGCTACCGCGCCATCTTCAAGCCGGACTTTAGTGAATTGAGCCCCAACAACATCGCAGCCGCGACGGGACAGGTGTTCTTCTCACTGAGCCTTGGTCAAGGTGCCATGCTCACCTACGCCAGCTACATGGACAAGAAGCAAAGTGTCGCCAAAAACGGCACCATCATCGGCTTTGCCGATACCGGTGTGGCGGTTCTGGCAGGCATGATGATTTTCCCTGTTCTGGCGTTTACTGGCTTGCTCACCAGCACCGACCCGGCCATTCAAGGCGCTCTGGGTGGAAGCTTCGGCACTGCCTTCATCGCTTTGCCCAACGCCTTCGTGCAAATGGGCGACGTGCTGGGTCGCGTGGTCGGCACCGTGTTCTTCCTAGGTTTGTTCTTTGCAGCCTTGAGCAGTGCCATCAGCTTGCTCGAAGTACCAGTGTCTGTCCTGATTGACAGCAAGGGCATCAGCCGCGCCAAGAGTGCCATCATCGTCGGTCTCATCACCTACTCGTTTGGTGTCGTGGCCGCTGTGAGCGAAACTTGGCTCGTCCTCTACGACGAGATTGCCATCAACGTGTTCATCGTGATCGGTGTGGCATTCACCACCTTCTTTGCAGGGTGGGTCGCCAAGGGCGTTGGCAAGGAACTCGACGCCGGCCTCAAGAGCCGCGTAGGTGTCTACTTCGTGTGGCTCATGCGCACCGTGACGCCCGTGGCAATTCTGGCTGTGTTCTTCTTTGGTGGTCTCTGGGGCGAGGATGCCGATGGCAACCTCCAGTTCTGGGCCGACGACGCTGGCTGGAACATGCTCTGGCATGAACTGAAGCACGGCTTCGGTCTCGAGTAAGCCACGCTGCCTACCAAAAGGCACCCCAGTCATACTTTCCTGACTGGTTCTCTCCCTTTCCTTCCTCGTTAATTGGGGTCCGCAACCCCTCTTCTTATGTCGTCTGGGCCGTTTGACGCCGGTATGAGGACATTGGTCATCGCCATGACGCTTGTGCTCGCCTCCATCGGAACGGGTTCACCCGTGGCCGGCGCGGCGGGAGCTACCATTCAACCCGGAATCGAAATTCTCAGCGGAGGGTCCCAGTGTACCCTTGCCTGGATCTTTGACGATGAAAGCACCGGAAAGGTGTATGCCAGCACCGCCGCCCACTGTGTCAGCGGCGTCGGCGCCACCGTCAGCCACCGAGGCTACGGCAACTTCGGAACCGTCGCCTGGAAGAGCCCAACCCTTGACTTCATTCTCATTGAAATCTACGCCAGCAAGACTAGCAACGTGGATGGCGAACTGAAAGGTCACCCAGGCTACCCTGCAGGCCTCGCTACCTCCTCCAACACCTCCGCTCGCACCGATGTTTGCCAATTCAGTGGCTACGGAACCGGCTACCGCTACACCGATGTGACCCAAGAGGAACGATTTGGCCTCTTGACCTTCAACGATGGCGCCCAGCACTACTGCCAATTCCCTGTCACTCCCGGCGATTCCGGCGGCCCCGTGGCGATCCAGCGCGGCAAACTGGCTCTCGGCGTTGTGAACACCGTCGGCTTTGCTTGCTGCCAGAACACCCTCGTCCACGTGGGCGAAGGCGGCGCTAGCCTGCAACGAGCTCTCGTACAAGCCACCGCTGCCGGCTACGACTTGGACCTTCGACTCGCTTAGTCCATTGATTTTGCCCAAGGCGCATGGTTCACGCTGGTCCTCGGCGCCTTGGGCCCTCGTTGAATGCAAGAAAACAATCAACTTG
>JBFJXT010000114.1:0-6901 GCA_041623015.1 Thermoplasmatota archaeon
AGGCGGCTGCCCATGCTGGTGCTGATGTTTCCACGCATGGCCAGCACCGCTGGTACCAGGGACAACAAGCCGGGCAAGCGCTCAAGGCTTGCTTCCATGCGGCCAAGAAAGGAGCCAGCGATGACTTCGAGCATCGCCATGCCAAGCAGAAGCGGCAGAGACTCCCTGAGGATGTCTCTGACTCCCGTTTCGGCCATGGCGTGTCCTTAGGATTTGACTAGCGCTTGCGGCGCAAGAACGGCAGGCCTGTCTTCTCGTTCTCAATGACCTCGTAGCCATCGGGAAGCGGGCTGGGGTCGCCGCTCTGGGGTTCGTTCTTGGCAAAGAAATAGATGCGCTGCTTGCGGCCGGTGCTCAATTGCACTTCTCGCGTGTACAGGCTGTATTCGCCGTGGTGATAGGACTCGGGGACATCCAAGTCTGCAGGAGTGGCTTCGGCCCAGGTGTCATCTGCCTCTTGGGCGGGCTCGGGCTCGGGAGCGGTTTCCGTCGCGGGGGCGTTGTCCCAAGCGTCGGCGTCCTCCCAAGCGTGGTCGTTCTGCACCGGCTCAGGTACTGGCTCTTCCATGGGTTCGGGTTCGGGCCAAGCGGTGGGCTCCGCGGCGGGTTCTTCCGCGACCGGTTCGGCGACGGGCCAAGCGGTTTCCTCTTCGGGGGCTTCAGCGGTTTCGGGTTCTGCTTCGGGCCATGCGGGCTCTTGGGCATCATCCTCAACAACTTCCCACTCGCCACCTTCGGCAGGGGCAGTGTCCCAGCCGCTGGAGTCCGCAGGGGCGTCCCAGGCAGCATCCTCGGCGGGGGCGGCTTCGGGCTCCGGTTCGGGGTTCCACTCTGGGGTGGTGTCCTCGGTCCAGCCTGCGGCTTCTGCATCGCCAGCTTCTTGCCAGCCTGCAGCCACAGCAGCGTCGGGGCGCTTGGCGGCTCGGAACTCGACGAGTTCCTCGTCGTCCGATGTTTCGCTGAAAGTGAAGGGGTCGTCTTCGCCACTGGGGCCAAAGTCGTCCGGTGCGTCGCCTTCGACGCTGGTAAAGTCATCTCGGTCCGCTTGCTCGAAGTCCTCGCCCCAGTCGCCCAGGTCCGATTCGACGCCGCTCAGGTCCGTGGCTTCCACTTCTTCAACACCGGCGCCAGCGGGGGCGTCGTCGCCAGAGAGGCGGAAGGTGAGGCCATCGTCGCCGGGTTGCGCCACTTGGAACGTGGTCTCGCGGCCGGCAGCGCTTCGGTCTGCACCGGGGGCAGGGCCTTCGTACTCCACTTCGATGACGCGCCCTTCGGACCCGCCCTCGTCAAGGGGTCCCATCTCTGCCTCAATCTCGGCATCGCTGTAGCCGAGGCGACGGAGCATGGAAACAAGGTAGCGACGATCCTCACTGGCGCGGGAGTCCAGCGCGAGGTGGTCGAGCGTGTTCCGGAGGGAATCCACTCGGGCGGACATTATGACTCCTTCAAGTTGAGTTCCACATAAGGCCATTGCCTTTCACAACAGGGTCAACAGTGGGGCAAAATAGGCGGAAACTGCCGCCGCATGCCGCCGCCGAGTCGGTCCCGGCCGTTTTATAGGGTACCTACCTTCGCCGGCACCGCTCGGGGCGCATATGATCCAGTTCGGACCAGCGGGGATACCGCTTTCATGCAAGGGACGCACGGTGCGAGACGGCATCATCTACACGCGCAATCTAGAGTTGGACGCTATGGAAGTCCAATTTGTGCGCGGAATTCGGATGACCGAAGAGGAGGCCATCAAGGTTCGTGAGACGGCTGAGGAGGCCGGAATCGAACTGCACGTGAAGGCCCCGTACTACATCAATTTGGCCGGCGACGAGCGCAACATCGAGATGTCTGCGCAGAAAATCCTCGCCACTGGCCGCCTCGCCCACCTCATGGGTGCAGAAACCGTGGTCATCCACCCTGGTTTCTACGGCGAGATGAGCAAGGAAGAAACGGCCAACCGCGTCGTGGAGAACTTGCGTGACATTCGCAACGTCTTCGTTCGTGAAGGCTGGAAGCCCCGCCTCGGCATCGAAGTGATGGGCAAGCGCAACGTCTTTGGCTCCCTCGATGAGGTGCTGGATGTTTGCAACCGCGTCAAGGGCATTGTCCCCGTCGTGGACTTTGCGCACATACACGCCCGAGGCAACGGAATTCTGCAAAACCCCGAGGATTTCCTCGGTGTCTTCGAACGCCTGGCGCCCCTGGGTATCAAGCACCACTTGGTCCATTTCACCGGCATTCACTACGAGAACGGCAACGCCCGTTACCGCTTGCCAATCAAGAAGGGTGACCTGAAGTTCGAGCCACTTTGTGAAGTGCTCTTGGAGCACAACATCAGTGCCACGGTCATCTCCACGAGTCCGATTCTTGAGCACGATGCCATGTACATGAACATCGTGTTCGACCGCGTGAAGGAACGCCGCGATGCTCGCATCGCCCGCGAAATGCGCGAGGCCCAAGAGGCTGAAGAGAAGCGCAAGCGCGACGAAGAGCGCAAGAAGATCGCTGAGGAAGAAAAGCGCGTCCGCGAAGAAGAGGCCGCCATCAAGAAGGCCGAAGCGGAAGCCGAAGCCGAACGCAAGCGCCTCGAGGAAGAGAAGCGCAAAGCCGAGGAGGCCGCCCGAAAGCGCCCCTGTGAGGCCCTCACGAAGACCTTGGAGCCCTGCAAGAAGTACGCCCGCGAGAAGGCCCGCTTCTGCATCCAACACAAGGGCTGGCGCGGCCACACCATCGGCGACTTGCCCGAGAACATGGTGCCCGTGGTGACCCAAACCGATGACGCTGGCCGCAAACAAGTGAGCGTGCCCCGCGTTTACGGCATTGGCCAAGAGCCATCGGAAACCCCGGAAATCTACAAGCTCTACAAGAAGGACGAACGGTTCTATTTCTCGAAGACCAAGAAGGAAGGCTTCAGCCTCGTCTTCAAGGTCCCCGAGGGCAAGGAAGTGGCGTACAACCGAAACGGTGTGCCCCTGCTTCGCAACGCCAAGGCCTGAGGTCGCTTCATGGATCTGCCAGAGCCCCTGGATTGGATTCACACCGCCACCCGCAAGGCGCTGCACGTGCCCGATGAGGCGCTCAGCAGCTTCCTGGATGTGCTTGAGCCAGCGCGGCGTGTCTTCGTCTACGGACGGGGCCGATCGGGCTTCGTGGCCCGGGCGTTTGCCGTTCGGCTCATGCACTTAGGCTACCAAACGTACGTGGTGGGTGAGACCATCACGGCGCCGGTCCAAGACGACGATGTGGTTGTCTGTGTCAGTGGCAGCGGTACCACGTACCCTGTGGTGATGACGGCGGAATTGGGCCGCAAGCAAGGAGCGCACGTGGTCGCTGTGACCGCTAACACGGACAGTGAAGTGGCGCGCCTTGCCCATGTGTCGATTCCGTTGGTGCCAAAGCATGGCAACGGCGAGCAAGCCAAGTACGCGCCCCTTGGCACCATCTTCGAGACAGCCGCGTGGCTGTTTTTCGATGGGGTGGTGGCGATGCTCATGGAGCGTCTTGGAGAAACCGAGAGCGGTATGCGCCAGCGCCACGCCACGCTCGAATAGCGCCGCAAACGTCTGGCTTGAGACAACTCAGACGAGTCCATTCAGCCTTGGCTAGGTCCCACCGCGGCCGCGTCGGCCATCGATGTGCCTACTGAATTTTCCCAACCGCTTCACACTTGGGGCACTGAACCCGCAGGGGCCGTACGCCGGTGTCGGTGACGTGGAAGCCGTGGTCGCAGGATTGGCAGGTCAAGTCAAGCCGCACCAATTCTCGTGGCTTCTTGGGGATGGGCGGCATGCCCACAGGTGGGGCGGTGCCGTCGTAGACGCCCAGCGCTTTGCAACTGGGACAAATGTGCGTGAGGGGCCTGTGCCCGGTGTCGTGGATGAAGAACACGGCCTTGCATTCTTGGCATTGCACTTGCCGAACGCTGCCCCGGGCAAAGTCGTTGGGTGCTTGGTGGACCCCGTGAACAATCAGGCCGGTGACGGTGATGACCACAATCAACAAGCCAACGCCGACCCACATCCAAGCGGCGAGGGGGAAGACGGCGAGGGCTTCTTCGGGCCAGCGCCACTCAAAGAGCCCGGCTGCGTGCAGGTTAAGCATCACGAGCCACAAGAGGAGCAGGGCGGTGATGGCGATATTCATCGCCGAGAGCCGCCGCACATCTCCTAGGTTCACGAAGGCGTCTACTCGCCGTGGGTTTATCGGGGTGTCGTCACGGGATGGCAAACTCCAAGGCGGCACGGGGCGTCAACTATGCATGAACCTCGTCAAGGCAAGCACCACCTTGGTGTATGATGGCGAGTGTGGCATGTGCAAAAACGCCGTGGCCTACCTTGACGCTCGACTCGGTCGGGGCGAGCTACAGTTCAAGCCATGTCAATCCATGGCCGAAGAATTGGTCGCCTTGGGCGAGCCCACCAATCGTTGCATGAAGGAGGCGCTGCTGGTTGTGCGTCGACAGGATGGATCCACTCAGGTACTCGGGGGTGCTGCGGCCGTGAATGGCGCACTTCGTCGGCTTCGGTCACCTCGGGCCTTGGGTTTGCGCGCCGTTGGCTATCTCTACTTGGTGCCTGGCTTTGGCTGGGTAGAGCGCCGAGTTTACCGATGGGTGGCAAAGAATCGCCACCGGCACCTTTTTCGTCGGTTGGGCAGGCAATCCTAGGCGTTCTGCTCTTCCAGCGCTGCGTGGGCAAGCGCCAAGCGAGCGATGGGCAGACGGTAGGGGCTGCAACTGACGTAGTCGAGGCCGGTGCGGTGGCAGAACTTGACACTGTCCGGGTCGCCGCCGTGCTCGCCGCAGATGCCCACCTTGAGGTCGGCGCGGGTGCTGCGTCCCTTCTCGGTGCCAATCTTGACCAGTTGTCCAACACCTTCAAAGTCGATGGTTTGGAAGGGGTCGTGGGCGATGATGCGGTGCTCTTGGTAGAATCCGAGGAAGCCGCCAGCATCGTCGCGTGAAACGCCGAGGGCGGTTTGGGTCAAATCGTTGGTTCCAAAGCTGAAGAACTCCGCATTGACGGCGATTTCGTCGGCGGTGAGGGCGGCGCGGGGCAACTCAATCATGGTGCCGACGAGGTAGGCGACCTTGCGGCTCTTCTCCTTGAACACCTCGGCGGCCACATGGCGCACAATGGTTTCCTGGTGAACGAATTCCGTGGCGTGGCCCACGATGGGAATCATGATTTCCGGGTGCACCTCGATGCCTTCGGCCTCCACGTTTGCGGCGGCTTCGAGAATGGCTCGGGCCTGCATCTCGGTGATTTCCGGGTACGTGATGCCGAGCCGGCAGCCACGGTGGCCAAGCATCGGGTTGGATTCGCGAAGGGCGTCGATGCGGGCGCGGACTCGCTCCAAGTCGAGATTCATCAGCAAGCCCAGTTGGCGTTGCTCCTTCTCTTCGTGTGGCAAGAACTCGTGCAGCGGCGGGTCCAGGAGGCGAACCGTCACGGGGCGTCCGGCCATGGCGCGGAACAAGCCCTCAAAGTCGGCGCGTTGAATCGGCAGGAGCTTCTTGAGTGCCTTGCGGCGGTATTCCTCGTTCTTGGAGAGAATCATCTCTCGCACGTGCTCGATTTTGCCGGGGCCAAAGAACATGTGCTCGGTGCGGCACAAGCCGATCCCTTCAGCGCCGAGGGCGATGCTGGCGAGGGCTTGGTCGGGTTGATCTGCGTTGGCGCGAACCTTGAGGGTGCGCTTGCCATCGGCGAGCTTGAGGAGTCGGTCGTAGAGTTGGAAGGTGGGTGCGTCCTTGGCGTCGAGGGAGCCTTCCACGAGCACCTGAACCACTTCACTGTCGAGCGCTTCCAATTCGCCTTGAATCACTTCGCCGGTAAATCCGTCGAGGCTAATCCAGTCGCCTTCGCGCACCACGCGGTCGCCGGCGGCGAACGCTTTGGCTTTGGCGTCGATGCGAAGGTCTGCGCAGCCGGCCACACAGACTTTGCCCATTTGGCGAGCCACCAGCGCGGCGTGGCTGGTCATGCCGCCGCGCGCGGTAAGGAAGCCTTCGCTGGCGTCCATGCCGTGGATGTCTTCGGGGCTGGTTTCGTCGCGAACGAGAATGACGTCTTCGCCGCGTTGGCGCCATTCTACGGCGTCGTCTGCACTGAACACCACGCGGCCAGTGGCGGCGCCGGGGCCTGCGTTGAGGCCCTTGGCAAGCACCAGGCCCTTGTCCATGGCTGCGGCTTTTTCCTTGGGGTTGAACACGGGTCGAAGCAGTTGTTCTAGTTGAGCGGGAGCGACGCGGAGAATCGCTTCGTCTTCCGTGACGAGGCCCTCGTCGAGCATCTCCAATGCGATGCGGACAGCGGCGAGGCCCGTGCGCTTGCCTTGGCGTGTTTGTAGCATGTAGAGGGTGCCGCGCATGACCGTGAACTCAAGGTCCTGCATGTCGTGGAAGTGCTTCTCGAGCTTGCCGGCGATGTCTACGAGTTGATCGTAGGCTTCGGGCAAAATCTCTCGCATGTCCTGGATTGGGTGGGGGGTTCGGATGCCCGCCACCACGTCTTCGCCTTGGGCATTTTGCAGGAACTCGCCGTAGAACACGTGCTCGCCGGTGCTGGGGTCGCGGGTGAATGCGACCCCGGTGGCGCAGTCGTCGCCCATATTGCCGTACACCATCATTTGCACATTGACGGCGGTGCCGATGTTGTCGGCGATCTTGTTGAGGCGGCGGTAGGTGCGTGCGCGGGGGTTTTCCCAGGACTTGAACACCGCTTCCACGGAAGCAAGAAGTTGCTCCATGGGCTCTTGGGCAAACGGTGCGCCAGTGGCGTCTTGGATGATGACTTTGAAGCGCTCGCACAGGGCGTGCAGGTCATCTTCGCCGATGTCGGTGTCGTTGGTGACCCCGAGGGCAGATTTGCAGTCGTGCAGGGCTTCTTCAAAGAGGCCGTGGGAGATG
>JBFJXT010000115.1:0-6843 GCA_041623015.1 Thermoplasmatota archaeon
CCAGGAGCAACGCAAGTGGCAACCGGTGGTGCGCACGAAGGTCGTGGGGATTCCCGCGCGGCGGCCCTCGCCTTGGATGCTGTAGAACATCTCGGTGATGCGCACGACCTGTTCGAGCCGGCACCGGATATCAGGGTTTGCCTAGTGGACGTGCTCGAGATCCTCGTGGGCTCCAGGCGTGCTCTTTGGCACCTTGAAGATCACCTTGATGAGGACAGGAACCACGAACAATCCGAGGGTAACACCGATGCTCAAGCCGTCGTTGATGTGGTAGCCGTGGCCATGGTTGAAGCCAGACCAGCCGATGACCAACTTGATGCCGACGAAGGAGACGGCGATGTAGGCCATGTGCTCTAGGATGGGCAGCCAGTCCATCACGCGCACCACCATGGTCGCAGCAAACCGCAGGGCGAGGATGCCGATGACACTGGCGATGATGATGAGATAGAGGCGGTCAGGGTGCGGGTAGTCTTCCACGAAGCCGACGGCGGCCACCACTTGATCCAGGGCGAACGCCAAGTCCACCAATTCGATTTGGATGATGGTGGCGACGAAGGTAGGAACTCCAAGGCGGGTGAGCCAGTTGGTGGAACCGGCACTTGCCATGTGTTCGTGCTCCGGCTTGTGCTGGATGACGTGCAAAAAGTGCCGTATGCCCAGATAGATGAGATAGGCGCCACCCACCAGTTTTAGCCATTCATTTCGAAGCAGGAACGCGGCAAGAAGAATCGCCGTGATGCGCAACACATAGGCGCCCACGAGACCGTACAGAAGCGCCTTCTTACGGTCCTTAACGGGGAGCTTTCGAACGAGGGCGGCAAGAATCGCAGCGTTGTCAAAGGACAGCACCGCTTCGAGGACGAGCAGGGTCCCGATGACCAGCGCGTATTGTCCAAATAATTCCCAGGAGACCATTAGCGCACCTCGTACTGGACCGGGTCTACCTGTCCTGCTTCTTCAAACCCACGCAGGCGAAGCGAACAGGATTCACAGGTGCCACAGGCGTGTTTTCCGCCTCGGTAGCAACTCCAAGTGAGGTGAAGGGGCGCGTCGTGTTTGACGCCCGCGCGCACAATGTCGGCCTTGGTCATTTCCACGAGTGGCGCAAGGAGGCGAGGCCCGGCGTTTTCGACGCCTTGTTTGGTGGCAAGGTCGGCCACGTTTTGCATGGCCGCCAGGTATTCGGGGCGACAATCGGGGTAGCCGCTGTAGTCCATGGCGTTGATGCCAAGGAAAATGGCGTCCGCGCCGACCACTTCGGCGTAGGCCAGTGCGAAACTCAGAAAGACGGTGTTGCGGGCCGGCACGTACGTGACCGGGATGCTGCCGCCGATGGTGTCCGGGTCTTCCGGGGCATCTGGCACCTCAAGGGAGGCGTCAGTGAGGGCCGAGCCGCCAAGAGTGCCCAAGGGCAAGTGGAGCACCTCGTGCCGCTTGGCGCCCATATGTTTAGCAATGGCGCGAGCGCAGTCCAATTCGGTGCGGTGCCGCTGATCGTAATCGAAGCTCAGCGCATACAGTTCGTAGCCCTGGCTCTTGGCGATGGCTGCACTGGTTGTGCTGTCAAGCCCTCCAGACAGGAGTACCACGGCCTTCTTGGCTGCCACAATCGGGCCGAGGCTGCTTTGCCCCTTAAGTTCGCGGAATGGACCCTTGGACGCGCCGAGTCGGGCTTCAGGCGTTGAGCGCTTCTTGCTTGCTCAATGCTTCAGACGACGAGACCGGCTCTTCTGCGGGAATCAACCGCGTGGCACTGATCAATTGCAGTTCCAGGCGAGGCTCTTGCTTTTCGCGTTCGCGCTCCAAGCGGGCCTTGAATTCGCTGTCCAGTTCCTCTTCGCGGCGGTTGTTCTTGAAGGTCATTTCGTGCAGTTGCTCTTCGAGCTTACCGTACTGGCCCTCTAGTTTGCGCTCGCGAACGCCATCTTCCGTGAAGTAAAGTCGGCTGCGGATTTCGCCCATCTTGCGGCGAATCTTGGATTCGTCCAAGCGAATCTCTTCCTTTTGACGCTCGAAGTAGTCCTCAAGGCGCTTTTCGGTGCGGCGCAGTTCTTCTGCTGCTTCCTCGCGCTTCTTTTGCAGCACCGGGGCAACGATGGCACCCACTTCGTAGCGTCCCTTCTCAAGGACCGCTTCACGCTGCTCCTTGTTGAGGGGGCGGGGCACACGGACAGCTTCGCCATCGGGCACCTTCCACATGCCCTCTTCCACGAACAGGATCTCTCCGTTGTCGTCGATGACGACGCTCACGAAGTCTTCCGTTTCGCTGCGAATGGTCTCGATGAAGTATCGGTAATAGAGCACCGTGGCACGCTCGTCAACTTCTGCGGTGCGCACTTGGCCAATGGCGCCGTCTTGCTCCAAGACTTCCATGGCGCTGTGAACAAACGGCGTGCCGAGGCTCAACAACTCCACGGCCCCATCTTGCTCGTCAAACACGTCGGGTCGCGTGGTGTAACGGTAATTGCCGCCAACCCGCTTCCAGTACGAGCGGGGCATTTTGACAGTCGTAATGCCATCGGCATCTGCCATTTCAGCACCCACGACGCCGACGAAATCGCGCACGAATTGCTCCACCTTGGCCTCCAAGTTCGTGGAGTCCTCGATAGTCACATCGTCGTCGGCGGTAGACAAGTCGAATTGCTGGAAGACGCTGGCATCCAATTCCTTGATGACCTCCGCGTCCTTCTTGCCGCGGCGCATCTCAGCTTCCACCTTGGCCATGGCATCGCGAACATCCTCGTCCTCCTTGCTCATGAGAATGGCATCCATGATGCGCTTCTCGATGCCGCCAGATTCGTTGATGTCCGACAAGATCAGATCCATTTCACCAATGGCGACCTCGAAGAGGCGGATCTTCTCATACAACACCTGAAGCACATAGTCTTCAATGGTGTCAGCGACGGCCAAGTTCAGGATCACCACGTTGTCCCGCTCTTGGCCAATGCGGTGGATACGACCAATTCGCTGTTCCACGCGCATGGGATTCCATGGCAAGTCGTAGTTGACCAAGATGTTACAGAATTGAAGATTCAGACCTTCTGAACCACTGTCCGTACAGACAAGGACCCGGCATCCGTCGCCACGGAATTCATTCAAAGCGGCTTGGCGACGCCCGGCGGTGAGCTGGCCGTGGTACTTGATGTTGGTAATGCCCTCTTGTTTGAGGCGGCGAGAGAGCAATTCCTGGGTTTCGCGGAATTGCGTGAAGATGATCATCTTCTCCTCCGTGCTCTTGGCCACGTCGATAATCAAGTTCGCCTTGGTGTTGCGCTTGATGGAGTCCGCTTTGTGCTGCAACTCCTCCATGGCCGTCAACACGTCCGGGTCGGTGATTTTCGCCATCATATTGCCAAGGGTCTTGCTAAGCGCCGGGGCCGAGCTGGCCACTTCACGCTCCAAGATCATCAGTGCCAAGTGGCTGTCGAAGAATCCCTTGTAATTGCGAATGAAATCACTGACCGCCTTGTGCAGTTCGTACTCGCCTTTGCTCGCCGTCAAGCGGTGGGTTTCCACCTTACGCTCAGGGAACTTGAGGCCGGTTTCGCTGCGCCGGTTACGAATCATCACTTGCTCAAGCAACCGCTGTAGGCGCTTGGCGTGCAAGAGCACACGGCCCTGGGCGTCGCCAACGTACTCCTCTTCGAAGTTTTGCAGCGTCCCAAGCAAACCGGGCTTGATGAGGTTGATCAAGTTGTACAACTCAATCAAGTTGTTTTGAATCGGCGTCGCCGTCAGCATCAACGCATGGCGGGCACTGATGTCATCCGCCAGTGCATACCGCTGCGTCTTCTTGTTTTTGAGGTAGTGCGCCTCATCCACCACCACGAGGTCCCACTCACGGCCAATGATGTCTGGATAGTGACTCGCGGACTTGGCGGTGTCAATGGACGTCACCATCTTGTCATGATGCGAAAAGCCACGGAAATCGGGCTCATCGTGCCGAATGAACCGTTCTCCAAACTTGTCCCACAATTCTTGCTGCCATTGAGACGCCAACGCCGCAGGCGTCAAAATCAGCACCGACTTTGCCTTTCCTCGGCTAATCAATTCCTTCATGACAATGCCGGCCTCGATGGTCTTACCGAGACCCACTTCGTCCGCCAAAATCGCTCGGCCCTGCATCTGATTCAGGACACGAATACCGGCCTTCACCTGATGGGGCAGAATCTTGATTTTGCGTCGAAGGTGGCTCAACGTGGTAATTCCTTCATGCCGCATTGCCTTCAATCGATGAGCATCCAAATTGAGCAAGTGGATGTCCGTGGGGGCATAGGTTCCCTTGATGATTCCATCCGCTACTCGGAGAGGATCTTCAATAGGGTGGCCCCGCAATGGGTCTCGGCGTGCACGTTTGAACAAGGAACCCTTGTTTACTCCTTTATCCGACATGAGAAGGGGGGACGGTATTGCGGACAGGTATGTATAGAAAAACGTGGCGATGGAAGCTCTCGGCCTTTGGGCCAACTCGCCCCCTTTGACCCTACAGATTTTCAAGGGAGCGCCATTGGCCTAACCGCATGTCGAAAATGCAAACAATGCAAACTTCGGACCTCATGGGCCAAGCCCAAGAAGCCCTGAAAAATGCCTACGCGCCCTACTCAAAATTCCAAGTTGGCGCCGCCGTTCAATCTGTAAGTGGCAAAATTTACACCGGCTGCAACGTGGAAAACATCGCCTATGGCTCAACCATATGCGCGGAGAGAAATGCCATTTTCCACGCCGTCGCCGAGGAAGGTCCATCCTTCCACATGGACGCCATCGCGCTCGCCGCCAATTTCCAAGACGCACCTGCACAGTGTTCCCCGTGTGGCGCTTGCCGGCAAGTAATGGCGGAATTTTCTGCCACCAACACCAGTGTCCAGTACCTCTGGGAAGGCAAAATCAAAACCATCCCTTTCACGGAATTATTGCCAGACGGATTCGATTTCTAATTCCGCTGCCCTGAAACACCAGCACCGCCCTGGCCCATTGTGCGCCTCCGTGCCGCCATTCTCGATTTGGACCACACGCTCATCGACTTCGAGCGCATGAAGCGCCTAGCAAGCGATGCCGCTGCCCGCGCCATGATTCGATCCGGCGCCGAATTTTCCTTCACCGCCGACGAAGCAGGAGACATCCTGTTTGGCGGCTACAAAGCCAACCTCGACGGAGACCGAGTCTTCGAGTCATTCCTGAAAACCCATCACCAAAACACTTCCAACTTGGACCAGCACGCAACCGATCGCATCGTTGCCGCCGCCGTCAACGCGTACCTAGAAGCCAAGCGCCTGCACACCCAGCCCTACCCCGCCGTCCACCGCACCCTCCTCGAGTTGGCGCGCCGGGGCCTGCGCATGGGCGTCATCACGGAGGCCCCCCGGTTCAAGGCCTACCAGCGGCTTGATTTGGCTGGCCTCACCGATTTTCTAGACTTCGTGGTCACCGGAGAAGACCAGCCGCTTGGCGAAGAGCGATTCCGCGACGCACTGGCCCGCATCCAGACCCCACCCAACCAAACCATCGCCGTGGGCGCATGGAATGTAGCAGAAGTGCACGCTGCCAAAAACCTCGGACTCTCCGTCGCCTGGGCAGGGTACGGCCGCCCCGGAATGGACGCCCCCGCCGGCGTGGACAAACGCATCCGAAGCTTTGGCGAATTGCTCAAAATTGAAGCATTCCGCAGCGAACTCTAGGGCAAAACCGCCCACCCATTTGGGACAGGGCGCGACCCGCCGCTGCTGCCCGACTCTCGAAGGCCGAGCCTCGAAGAA
Organism: Thermoplasmatota archaeon; assembly: GCA_041623015.1. GTDB lineage: Archaea > Thermoplasmatota > E2 > JACPAO01 > JAHFTW01 > JANQNI01. The sequence goes on from JBFJXT010000115.1 coordinate 5,754, forward strand.
AATCGGCACCCCCAACCAAATTGAGGGTTAAAGAAGGAAGAAAAAGTGGCCCCACCCAGATTTGAACTGGGGTCCGTGACTCCCAAAGCCACAAGGATACCAAGCTACCCCATAGGGCCGGGTAGGAGTTGGGCGACTCACGCCCCCCTCTTGAAGCTGGCGCATGGCCTCGGGCCCGATTTTGCGCCGTGCCGAGCGGTTATGTGGGGGACTGAACTGGCCGCAGCATGGCCATCTGGTCCGATACTGACTTCATTGCAGCTGTGGAGGCGGGTTTGTTCAAGGCGACGCCGTGGCGCCAGGATGACTTGACCCCCAATGGCTTGGATTTGCGCATCGGACACGTGCAAATTGTGGGCGAAATGGATGCTCCTGTCACTGAGGGCACCGTGACGATTCCCCCGGGGGCTCGGTTTGTTCTGGGCACCGAAGAGTTCTTGGAAATGCCAGTGGCCGCCGTGGGCAGCTTGTGGATTCGCAGCAGCTACGCTCGACGCGGCGTCTTGGCATCCTTTGGAAAGGTGGATGCAGGATTCCATGGCAACCTCACCGTTGGCTGCTTCAATGCCAGCCATGAGGCGATCGAGATTCCAGTGGGCGATCGGTTCTGCCAAATCGTCATGGAGGACCTCAAGTCCCCGCCCCAAGCCGCGTACGCAGAAAAGTCTGGAAACTACCAGGGCCAGACTGGCATTACGTTGAGCAAGTGAGCCCGTTGCCCGACTTGCCTTCGTTGCCCATTCTTCCATCTATTCCTTACTCAGGGGCCGTTGATCCGTGCACGGCAAACTCGTGCTCGGCGTGCTGTCATGACATTGAGATGATCTTGACGGAGGCAGATTTGGCAAGGTTGCAAGCGGTGCGGCCCGATGAGCCGTTTTGGTTCGAGGCGGACGATGGCTACTTGCAACTGCATACGCGAGATGGCCCACCGGCCAAGGGCAGTCACGCGGCGCCCGGTGCCGAGCCGAGGCCCTGTTGGTTCTTGGGCGACGATGGCCGTTGTTCTGTCTGGGAGCAACGCCCCGAGGGGTGCCGATTGTATCCGGCGTTTTGGGATGAGGATGAGCGGGTGGCAAGTCTTGATACG
>JBFJXT010000116.1:0-6783 GCA_041623015.1 Thermoplasmatota archaeon
CCCGGATCCAGGGCCAATCCGTGGCTCTACGGTGGTTCCATGGTGCATATCCAATTCTACGATGGCTCAGTGATGCAAGACGTTCGCCTTGGCTCGGTGGTTGCGGGCGCCTCTGGTGGACCGGCCGACGACCCGGTTTGGGTTCGCCCCAGTTTCCACGATGCTGATCTTGTCAGCTAGAAAGCCAAGCCGCTACTGGACTCCCGGTTAAGTGACGCCCTCGTTTCACATCGGATCCGGCCTGGGCGGCAGTCAGTAAACTCCCTTTTCCACTTTTTTTCCCCCGTACCTTCAAACCCATCGGCCCATCAGTCGCACCCGGTTTTGGATGACTGCTGAACCCCCGGCACGGCCGTGCTTGTTTGTCGTGGATGACTCGGAGAGCATTCAATTCCTGTTGACCGAAGTGCTTGCACAATCATTCCCTAGCCTGGACGTGGTGGCGTATTCCTCCGGCGCTGACGCCTTGCAAGATGTGACATCGCGGTGGCCGCTGGCCGTCATTACAGACTACAAAATGCCCGGCATGGATGGCATGGAATTGGTTCGCCGAATTCGCGCCCTCTCACCCAAGACGCGATTCGTTGTATCGAGTGGGTTTACGGAGTTGCCCGCATCGGCCCGATTGGCAGAGACGCCGCTGGATGCCTTGCTCGAAAAGCCGTTGGATTTGGAGGACCTGAAAGCCCTCGTGGCAGGGTTTTTGCGCGATGCCCAGAGGTTGGACGCCACTCTGACAGATTGACTCTCGGGATTAGGAGGCGGGCACCACAGGCGCTCCATCCACGGTGAATTGCCAGCCCTCAGGCGGGGTAAATTGGAACGTCAGGTGGGAGAATACCTCAAAATTTTGACTCAGGGTCAAGCCAGCGCCCTTGAGACACATGTCGCCGCCGTGAACGTAATTGGGGACGCCGCAGACCGGCACCGGGGGCGTCGTTGCAGGGTGTTCGAAGTTGAACACACGAATTTGCAAGACTCCGGAAACATCCATGCCAGCGTCGTTGATGACCTGTTCGTGGGCGGTGACAAGCAGGGGGCTGGTGCCGTTGGCGTCGCCAATGCCGTTGCCATCTTCAGGGTCCACTTCGGCCACGAGCAACATGCGGTCACCGAGACTCTGAGTGCTCTCCCAAATCATCTCCGATTGCACGAATTTGGGGCCCAGTCCAATTTCATGCTCGGCGATGAACACGTCCGCCATGAGGGAGGGTTGGCCAAGGATATCGGTGGCGATGTTTGGCACGTTGCAGATGGCAACACGGTATGCAGGCGTACTGCCACTGCATTCGATGTAGCCGGCAAATTGGAACGCTTGGACGTATGGCGTCTTGGATGGGTCGCGTTCGAATAGAATCTTCAAAACGGGGGGATCGGCGATGTTCGCCTTCACATCCACCGTGGTTTGGGTGGTGACGTATCCAAGTTTTTCCACCATGACTTGATGCAAACCGGGTTCCACGTCTGAAAAGCCAAAGGCACCGTCAACGTTAGTGACCGCCGTGGGCCCATCCGGGCCAAGTGTCACGGTGGCGTCGGAGATGGGTACCACCGCAGAATCCACCACGACGCCGCGAATAATGCCCGTGTTCTCTTGGGATGTGAGATTGAAGCCCTCAAACGTATCCTGGTCATCATCTGTTGGAGTTCCCTCTTCGGCACAACCCGCCAAAGTGAGCATGGCTACCGCAAGAATTGCTGCGACTGAGACCCGATTCACGACCATCACGGCCGGCAATCACTAAACCAAGTCGATAAACTTTGCCGGCGGTCTCGCGTCTATTCGTCGCCGTCGCCCTCGGCCGGAGCCACTGCGACTTGGGCATATCGAAGCACCCGATCCCCAAGCAGGTACCCGGCCTTTACGACACGAGACACGGCGCCCGGTTCGACTCCCTCAACAGCCTCTTCGCCCACCGCTTCGTGGCGGGCCGCATCGAAGGGTTCGCCGACGGTGCCGGTTTCCTCAACGCCCTCATCTTGCAACAGGGACTTGAATTGCTGGACCACCATCAAGACCCCTTGAGACAATGCCCCTGGCGTGCGCTCCGCTTCGGTGCCTGCCATTTTGGCGTATTCGTAGACTTGCAAGAACCCCTCAAGGAACCGCGCCTTCACCCGTTCGCGCTCAAGAGCCGCGTCGCGAGATTGTCGCTTCTGAAGGTTATCGTAGTCCGCCCGGGCACGTGCCAATCGGTCGCGAAGATCCATCGCTTCGGCCTCCATTTCGCCAAACTTCTGCTGCAAATCATCCCCCGCATCGGCAATGGATTGGGCATTTGCGTCAGGATTTGACTCGGTGGCGTTTGCGCCGTCAACCGATGTGTCCTTGCTCATGTGGGGCGCCGACGCAAGCACCCGTCTTCAATGCTTACGGATGGAGCCATGCCAGTCCCGGGGATTCACCACAAGCCCCTGAAGCTCCAGGACCCCAAGGAAAATTGTGACCGATGACCATCTTGGGTGGCTGATTGCCCTCACCACCCTCTGCCTTCTTCCCATCCTCTTAATGTAAGTCCCGAGCGGCCCTGGTGCGGACCCAAAAGCCCAACCACCCGAGGGCAAGTGTCGGTTGTGTCCGGTAGCCACACGTGCAAGCGGTGCAAGGAGTCCTTTGCTAATCCCGCCAAACTCCAAAAGCACCTGGAGCGGGAGCACAAAAACGCCTCCAATCGCAATCCACGACGCACCCTCATCATCGCGGCGGCATCGGTGATGGCAGCCATCCTGATCAGCTACCTCGTTCTTGCAGGCAATGAAGGCCCAGCGGACACCCGTGATGCCAATTTTGCCCGCTTCGGCCTTGCCGACGATCCACTCATGGGCAGCCCCGACGCCCCTGTGGTGCTGGTGGGTTTCGAATCCCCCCACTGCCCCTCCTGCCAAAGTTTCCACAAGAACGTCCTGCCCACTCTGAAGCAAAACCACATTGACACCGGGAATGTCGCCTATTACTATGTCCAGGCCACCATTGGACACGACACGGATCTTGCCGGAAGCATCGCCCAAGAATGCGCCCTCAAAGTGGGCGGCCCCCATGCATTTTGGAATTTCACCGAGATGCTCTACGATCGAAGCAACATCTACGCCAATGCCGATTACGCTGGCTACCTCGATCAATTTGCCATGGACGAACACCTTGACCAGGAACAACTGGCCGGATGCTTTGATGGTAAAGACACGAGCAAGCTCGTCAGCAGTGATTACAGAAAGGGCCGAGAAAACGGCGTCCAAGGAACACCCACGTTCTTCTTGTTTGCCAACAGCGGCGAAGCGATTCAAGTCAGCAGCAACACCCTCGAAGGTGCCATCAACGACCTCCTGATGTAGTTGGGCCGATTCTGGCAAAAAAATTGAGCCCGACTCCTGTAAAACGACCCCATTGCACCATCGCAGAATTCTCCCATGTGACAACAACGGTTTTGTTCAAGGCCATAACTGGGACCTCATATGCGATTCAGCCTCCTGACTGTCCTGAGCGTGCTTCTGGTTGCCTTTGCAGGTTGCGCCGAGAGCGGCGGCGAAGACAAAGACGACAAAGACCTCAAGAAAATCGAGGTGACGGATACCACCGGGGGCATTCGAGGCGTCGTCGTAGACACCAGCATCACGCCCGTCATGGACGCCCGCGTGTTCCTCAACACCGGCGAGGAAACCACCACGGACGAAGGTGGCGTCTTCACGTTTGTCGGCCTCGAACCCGGCACCTACTTCGTCACCGCAGAAAAGCTGTTTTTCGACGGCGCCCAAGCCAGCACCCAAGTGGTCGCCGGCGTCGCAGAGCCCCCCGTTCTGACCATTCAAATCGCTCGCTTGGCCGGCGTTGTCCCCTACGTGGAAGTGAACCAGTTTGACGGCTTCTACGATTGTGCCTTCGCTGCCCCCTTCATCACAGACAGTTGCGACATGGCCGCCCGCACCGCCCACGACGCTGGCGCCACCGTTGTGCCCCGGAGCCTGCAAAACAACGTCAACACCGGTTTCATCATGGTGAGCCCCCAGGTTCAGACCATCATCCAAGAAGGATTCTACGATGACTCCGTCACGAGCCGTTTCTGGACCATGGTCAGCAGCACCCCTATCGACAACGGCTGCGACTGCAGTGACATCGACTACGTGGACAACATCGGAGAAGACGGCACCACGTACGGACGCGGCGACCGCTCCACTGGCGAAGCCTTCCCTGCGGCCGAGGAAGAAGAGGAAGTGGCCGTGCGCGGCTTCATCCCCTGGTACACTTCGTCAGATCCCGGCGTGGACTACGCGCTTGGCCTCGAGTTCCAAATCTTCACGACGTTGTTCTACAACTTCGAAGCCGCTGAAGGCTGGAACATCGAAGCCCGCGACGCCTACCCCCTTCCTAGTTAAGCTCCCGGAAGAGGCAACTGGCCAATTAGTCCGTCAAAATCACAACAACGGCTAAAAGCAATTGCAGGCGGTCCATTCCCCATGCGTGTGTGGGCAATCGCCTCCATCTTCTTACTGACCACCTTGGCTGGCTGCGCCGAAACGGAACCAGCCGACAACGGGGAACAGGACGACTTTGAAGGCCTGGAATACGAAGTGGACGAAGAATACGGCGCCATTCTTGGCATCGTTGTCAATGAAGTGATTGAGCCAGTGGCCAATGTGGCCATCACCCTCAAGGACGGCAGCGACCGCTCCACGCAAACCGATGAACAAGGCCGCTTTGTCCTCGACAACCTCGAAGGAGGCACCTACTTCCTTGTCGCCAGCAAGGCCGGACACACGGAGAGCCAATTCAGTGCTGAAGTGAGCCCCGGACACGCCGATCCTCCAGTAGTGAAGGTTCAACTTCCGCGCCTCTACGAGGCTGACCCCTACGTCCAAGCCCTCGTGTTTGACGGGTTCTTTACCTGCAGCCAAAATGGCGTCATTCCCCTCTGGAGCAGCAGTCCCTGCGTGTTTGACCACACCAAGCACTCGCTCATTCCGGACCCTGCCAATGGCCTTCTGCCCATGCTGGACGAAGCGACGCCCCAAACCCGTGACTTCCACGCCGACGTGGGCGCCGGCTGGCAGAGTATGATCTGGGAAATGACCTGGGAAGCCAGTGCTCAAGGCACCAGTGAAAACATGGGCATCGTGGTGAGTACCTACAAGCCAGAACGCTGCACATGCCACAGCTTTGCCAACTACGGCAGCGGCAACCCGCTGCGCCTGCAAGTGGACGTGGGTGCACCCCACGAAACGGCCGCCACCGACGAACCCACCGCCATCCCCGCAGAGGGCATCGAGCAAATGAGCTTCTTCACTTCCGTGCGCGCCCCTGATGGCAACATCAACACCGGCCTTGGCCCCCGTGCGCCTCCGGGAATTGCCTTGGATCAAGAGTTCTCGATTTTCTACCACCAGTTCTACTACGCCTCCCCTCCTGAGGGCTGGTCGTTCTTGAACGGTGACGGCAACCCGTTCTAATCGGGAATCGCACCCATACCCTCGCTCCTCTTCCCCTCACTTTCCCCCTTTGAGTCGCGTTTTCCCCCGAACCCGTGGACCGGATGCGCACCCGACCATTTTTCCATGAAGTGAGACTCGGCAGCGCCGTGCAGGAGGCGCCATGGCCACTCGAACGAGTCCAAGAAGGACTCATGGCTGCGCGAGGACGCGACGCATCGTTTGCCTCCGGCAGCATCCTCGGCTCCATGTGCACCGCCCCGCACGAAGTGGCTGCCCTGGCATTTTCGTCGTTCCTGGAAACCAATCTAGGCGACCCGGAACACTTCCCTGGTACGGCCGAGCTGGAGCAAGAGGTTCTTGCCGATTTTTGCGCTCTCGTCAATGCCGGCCCGGACGCCGGAGCGCGCCTCGTAACAGGAGGCAACGAAGCCAACCTCCTTGCTTGTTACCTAGCGCGCGAAAAGACTGGCAAGAAGGAAATCATCGTCCCCGATTCTTGCCACTTCAGCTTTGACAAGGCCGCTCGCTTGCTCGGAATGACCTTGGTGCGCGTCCCAACCAAGGAGCACCGCTCCAATCCAGCCGCCATGGCCGCTGCCATCACCCCAGACACGGCGTTGATGGTCGCCGTGGCAGGCACCACTGAACTGGGCCTCGTGGATCCCGTTCCTGAACTGGCTCGCATGGCCCGCGAATCCAATATTTTGCTCCATGTGGACGCTGCATGGGGCGGCTACATTCTCCCATTCCTCGAAGACGCCGGAGAGCCGACCCAACCGTTTGGCCTCGATGTCCCTGGCGTTTGGTCCGTTGGCTTGGACCCGCACAAAATGGGCATGGCCACCATCCCCGCCGGCGCCCTCGTGGTTCGCGATGAAGCCGATTGGCAGCGCGTGGCGGTTGAGACCAGTTACGTAAGCACCGATGGCCAAAGCACCATTCTGGGCACCCGCCCAGGTGCTGCGGCCGCCTCCGTCTGGGCTGTGCACCGCGCCATGGGCCGGGCAGGATATGCAGGAAACGTGCGCCGCTGCTTGGCCACCACTCGCCGCATCGCAACCCGCCTCAAGGCACTCGGCGCAGACATGGTCTCAGAGCCGGAATTGAACTTGCTTACGTTCCGGTTCGGTGATGCCAAGGAAACCCATGCGCGCCTTGCCGCCGCAGGATTCCGACTCAATGTGGTGCCACGATTTGGCGCCCTGCGCATCGTCGTGAACCCCCACGTCACCGATGCGGTCGCCGATCGGTTCCTCGAAGCCTTTGAACCGGCATAGCCTCCCCGTCCGCGTGGACATCGACGAAAGCCTTCGCCAAGCAACGGTCATGGACCGAGGTGGGTATGCTTACCTGATTCACCCG
>JBFJXT010000117.1:0-6728 GCA_041623015.1 Thermoplasmatota archaeon
CCTCAAGACGCTGTTCGCGGCCCGAACCCTGGAATCACTGGCAGACGAAGTACGACGCCTCCGAGATGAAGGCGAAGGCCTCACCGTTCCCGCCGTGACGCCGTTTGAAGAAGGCAACCAAACCACGCCTGCCCCTCTCTCGTTTTCCCAGCAGCGACTATGGTTCCTGGATCAATGGGAACCCGGAAGCGCCGTCTACAACATCCCTGCCTTCTACCGGCTCTCCGGTATCTTGGACGTTCGCGCCCTCGAAAGTGCGCTGAGCGAGACCATTCGCCGCCATCACATCCTTCGGACCACCTATGACGTGGACGACCAAGGCAGCCCGACCCAACTCGTACAACCCCACCATCGAGAGCCCCTCGAAGTGGTGGATTTGACCCATGTTCCCGTGGCCGAGCGCGAAGCAGCCGCCCAAGCACTTGCGGATGATGCATCCCGGCAACCGTTCGACTTAGCCAACGGGCCTGTGTACCGAGTCAAACTCCTGCGTTTGGCACGAGATGAACACTGGATGCTCCTCGGGTTCCACCACATTGCGTTCGATGGCTGGTCCATGAGCGTATTGCTGCACGAAATTGGTGTGCTCTACGAAAGCTACCACGCCGGCACAGAGCACACCCTCCCCGAGCCCAAGATCCAATACGGTGACTTTGCGCGATGGCAACGCACCCACCTGGACGAAGCGGCCCTTGCCCCACAAATGGAGCACTGGAAAGAGACCCTTGCAGATGTCCAGCCCCTTGAGTTACCAACCGATCGGCCGCGACCTAAGGTCCAATCCTTCCGAGGTGGCCACCGCTGGTTTGCCCTGCCAAGTAGCCTTTCTGACCAGCTACGCACCTTTGCCCGTGAAGAAGGCGTCACGCTGTTCATGCCCCTGCTGGCGGCATTCGAGTCCCTGCTACAACGATGGAGCGGTCAAGACGACTTTGCCATCGGCACCCCGGTGGCGGGCCGTACTCGCGCAGAGACCGAGGAACTCCTTGGCTTCTTTGTGAACACCATGGTCCTGCGCGCCGACGTAGCAGCAGATCCTTCGTTCCGTGAATTGCTGCAAAGGGTCCGCGCCCGGTGCCTGGACGGATACGCCAACCAAGACGTGCCATTCGAGCGCCTCGTGAGCGAACTTCACCCCCAGCGTGATACCAGCCGATCGCCCTTGTTCCAGGCGATGTTTGCCTTGCAAGAAGAGGCACTGGATGGAAACAAGTGGGGCCCCGTGCGCGTGGACGGAATCCCCGTCAGTAGCAACGCCTCCAAATTTGATGTGACGCTGTTCGTCGCAGACGCAGGCGACCGCCTGGAGGGGCTCGTCGAATTCCGAACGGACCTCTTTGAGGGCACCACCATGGAGCGCCTCTCCAGCCAATACCAAGCCCTCATTGAATCCGCCCTGGCCAACCCCGACGTGCCCTTGTCCAAGCTCAACGCGGTGCCCGCCGCCGAACAAGCCCTGACGCTGGTGGATTGGAATCAAACAGAAGCTCCCTACCCCGACCACCACACCGTGACTGACTTGATTCAGGAGCGGACCCGTGCTCAACCTGCTGCAATTGCAGTGGTGATGGAGAACAAATCGTGGAGCTACGAAGAATTGGCCGCCAGAGCCGACACCATCGCAGCAGAACTCAGCGCCAAGGGGGTTCAACCCGGTGAGACCGTGGGCGTCTTGCTCAACCGAAGCCCTGACTCTATTGCGTCCCTTCTCGCAGTCCTCCAATTGGGCGCAGTGTATGTGCCCATGTCCCCACGGCACCCCCAAGAGCGCATCCATTACGTGTTGCAGGATGCCGGAATCCAATGCGTCTTGCATCATGCATCCCTCACGGAGGCACTCGGCGACTGGGCAGGAACCTGCATCGTACTCGATCACTTGGACACGAGCCCCCAAGAGGTTGAACCCAATCGATTCACAGCCATCCCGGATGCCCCTGCGTACATCATTTACACCAGCGGCAGCACTGGAAAACCCAAGGGCGTCATCATTGAACACCGGGGCATTTGCAATCTCGCCAAGGTGTGCCACACTACCCTCGGCATCCAGGACTCCAGCCGCGTCTTGCAGTTTGCCAGCCCCGCCTTCGATGGCTCCATTTTGGAAATGATTGGCGCACTTGCCAACGGAGCCACCGTAGTGCTGCCTGCGCCAGAAAACACCCTCACGGGCGCCGACTTGCTGGGACTGTTGCAGGACCAGGAAATCACCTTCGCGCTCCTGCCTCCGGCCGCCCTAGCAACGTTGCCAGTTGATGCGGACCTCCCACACATGGAACTGCTCGTCACGGGCGGCGATGCGCTGCCCCCAAACCTTGCGCGCACCTGGGCCCAAAAAGTTCCCCTAGGCAATGCTTACGGCCCCACAGAAGCCACCGTGGCGGCAACCTTTGCAAAGATTCCAAGCAATTTCGAGGGCGCAGTCCCCATCGGTTCTCCCTTTGCAAACACCCGAGTCTACGTGCTTAGTGAACACCTCACGCCGCTGCCCGTGGGCGTTGCAGGCGAACTTTGCATCGCTGGCGTTGGTCTTGCGCAAAGATACCTGGATCGACTTGAATTGACCGAGGAAAAATTTGTCACCCTGCCGTTTAGCCCCGAAGAACGGGTGTACCGAACCGGAGATCGAGTGCGCTGGCGAAGTGATGGCCAATTGGATTTCCTTGGCCGCATCGATAACCAAGTGAAGATCCGCGGCCACCGCATTGAACCGGGAGAAGTAGAGGCCGCCCTGCACGAGCACTCCTTGATCTCGGATGCCGTGGTCATGGCACACGAGGACGAGACGGGACTCAAACGACTGGTGGCGTACGTAGTGGCCCACGCCGACTCGAAACTGGATGTGCCAGGCTTGCGCCAGTGGCTTGGACAACGGTTGCCTGAGCCCCTCATTCCCAGTGTCTTCATGGAACTCGATGCATTGCCGTTGACAACCAATGGCAAAGTGGACAAGAAGGCCCTACCGGCGCCGGAAGCAAGGCAAGAAGTTGCCATCAATTACGCCCCGCCGCAAACGCCACTCCAATCAAGCCTCTGCGCGATTTGGGCCCAGGTGCTGTCATTGGATCGGGTTGGCATCCAGGACAATTTCTTCGACATCGGCGGCGACAGCATCCTCAGTATCCGAGTCATTTCCTTGGCTCAGCAACAAGGCATTCAACTAGAGCCCAAGCAGTTGTTCGAGTTCCAAACCGTAGAAGCGTTGGCCTCGGCGGTGTCTTCAGGCGAGCCCGCCGAGGACGGCGCCCTTGTGCGAATGGAACAGAAGTCCACCCACAAGCCGCTGTTCATGGTCCACGCAGCCGGCGGCGGAGTAGGGTCCTTCACGGCGCTAGCAAACGCGTTGAACACAGTGTCCCTTCATGCGTTCCAAGCACCCGGCATTGATGCCCACTCGGAACCTGTGGCAAATGTGGCGACGTTGGCCAGTCAATACATTCGAGACCTGAAAAGGCAGCAGCCCGAAGGACCCTACCTTCTTGGCGGCTGGTCCTTTGGTGCCTTGGTTGCGCACGAAATGACTCGACAATTGGAAGCCCAAGGCGAACAGGTCGAACGACTCATAATGCTGGAACCCGCGCCTCCCGAAAGCGGCAGCAATCAACTTCCTGACGCACTCAGTGTGGAGCAAATGCAGACGTCTCCGGAAGTGCTGCGATTGCTCGGCGTTGCTAAGGCGGATGAACTGGCCCCGGAGACCTTCGCGAGACGGCTGTCAGTGCTCTCGGCGCACATGCAAGCGATGCAAAGCCACACGCCCCGCCCCATTCAGGCACCATCTGTGTTGCTCATCACCGAGGATACGAAGCAAAAGGCGCCGCACATGACGAACCACTGGCGGCGATTCCTCGCAGCAAGTATCCAGGAGCAAACGCCCGAGGGCAACCACGATACGGTTCTGGATTCTCAATACGCAACTGATCTTGCGGCCAGCTTGGATTTGAATCTTCAATCCCAAGAGGTGGACGCATGAGGGACTACCCGTTGATTCACGAACTCGTTGAGCACTTTGCCGCAAAAACTCCCGATGCGATTGCGCTAGAGCACAAAGGCGCAGCCATTTCTTACCGGCAATTGGACCAGTCCGCCAATGCATTTGCCCAATTGCTTGTGAGCTACAATGTTGAGCCAGAGGCAATCATCGCAGTCGATGCCCATCGGACGCCAGCCACACTCATTGCGATGCTTGGCATTTGGAAAGCCGGCGCGGCGTATCTTCCCCTTGATCCGGCGCTCCCCTCTGCTCGGCGCGAGGGTATGCTTCAGGATGCATGCCCAAGCCACGTGGTCACAACGGACTCACACCCCGCATTTTCCTGCCTAGCGCCGCCCTCGGTTCAGTCAGCCCCATCCGCATTCGAGGCGCCAATGACATCCTTGGCACAGAACCAATTAGCATACGTGCTGTTTACAAGCGGGAGCACGGGCACGCCCAAAGGCGTCCTCGTGGAACACCATGGATTGGCCCACCGCGCTCACGTACAAACAAGACAATTTGACGTGAAGCCAACGGAGCGTTGTACCCAATACAGCAACCTCGCGTGGGACGCATCCTTGTTCGAGATTACCCTCGCGTGGGGAGCAGGCGCCACATTGACACTGATTCCAGACGCCATTCGTCGAAGCGGCACCGCGCTAGCCCAATTCCTTGAAACCGCAGGCGCCCACATTGCGTTCTTTCCTCCGAGTGTGCTTGCCACGATTCCAAGCAAGCCCCTGCCAAACTTGCGCATGGTGATGGTGGGCGGCGACGTGTTCCCTGATGCATTGGTGCAACGATGGGGTGGCGCTCGGCGCTTTGCCAATCTCTACGGCCCCACGGAAACGACCGTATGGACAAGCACCGACAACTGCATCCCCGGCAAACCTGCAAACCTTGGCCACCCAATTGACGGCGTTGAGATGATGGTTCAAGATCCAGAGGGCAACCCCCTGCCCCAAGGCGACATCGGAGAGTTATGCATTGGTGGACTCGGTGTTGCCCGAGGCTATCTTGGTAGACCGGAACTCACCGCCAGCCGATTCGTGTCAAGCACAACCAACGAAGAGTCCCGTATCTATCGAACGGGAGACCGCGCTCGCATCCTGGCAGATGGAAGCATCGAGATGCACGGACGCATGGATGGGCAAGTCAAAATCCGCGGCATGCGCGTGGAACTTGGCGACATCGAGGCCGCTGTTGGAAATGCCCCCGGGGTTCAATCCTGCGCAGCAGCCACGGACACAGACGCCCGGGGAAACAAGCGACTTGTTGCCTATGTCCACCTTGAAAATTCAGTAGAAGGCCCTGCCCGATTTGCCAGTGCAGAAACAGTTCGCGCGCTGCGAACGGCCCTTCAGCAAACATTGCCCGAGGCACTGTTGCCAAGCCAATTCATCGAGTTAGCCCCCTTGCCACTCACCGCAAACGGCAAGCTTGATCGAGCAGCCCTGCCCCCCTTACCCCAAGAACCCCATGCGGTGTCGTTGACCCAAGCGCCGCCTCGCAGCAAAACGGAACAGTTGCTCACGGATCTCTGGAACCAAGAACTTGGAACCCGGCCCGGCTTGCATGAAAATGTGTTCGAACTTGGCGCTCACTCCCTGCTTGCGGCCCGAGTTCAAGAAGCCCTAGAGCGGCACCTTGGCCGCACTCTGGACATCATTCACGTCTTCGAGCACCCAACCGTCGCTGGCCTGGCAAAGCACATCGACCAAATCACCAGCCCCTTACCCCGAGTGGTCCCCTCGACCACGGCAGCCCAAGTGCGTGGCCAAGCGCGCCGCGCCGCCAGGGCCCCCGCACGAAGACCCAGACCCAACCCGGAGGACTCCCAATGACCGATTCAGACCCAGAAGCCATCGCCATCATTGGCATATCCTGCCGATTCCCTGGCGCCGAAACTCCTGAGCAATTCTTTGAAAATCTGCTTGCGGGCAAAGAATCGCTTACCCCAAAGAGTCAGTGGACCACGGGAACATCATACCCGGTGCCGGCCAGTGCGCGAAACGGCGAGCCCGCCGTGGGCATCACGGACAACATCGACCAACTTGATGCGGGTTACTTCGGACTCACCCCACGTGAAGCTGAAACCATGGACCCCCAAATTCGGTTGTTCCTGGAATGCGCCGCCGAAGCACTCCAACGCGCAGGGCACGAAGCCACGAACGAAGACGCTCGAATCGGGGTCTACGCAGGCGTAGGCATCAACACGTACTACCTTCGTCACGTGCTGCCGAATCCACGCGTCATGCAAGGCGCCCATGCGTTTCAAGCGGTGGCCAGCAACGAGAAGGACTTCGTTGCCACCCAAACCAGCTACCGGTTGGACCTTCGAGGCCCCAGTGTCAGTGTTCACACCGCATGCAGCACCAGCCTCGTGGCCATCGTCCAAGCAGTCGAGTCATTGCTGTCGTTCCAATGCGACCTTGCCTTGGCGGGTGCCAGCAGCATCAAGCCCGACCCGGCGTTTGGATACTTTCTCGACGAAGGCGGCATTGGATCCAAAGACGGCGTGTGCAGACCTTTCGATGCAGGCGCCAATGGCACGGTAGGCGGCTCCGGCACCGGCGTGGTTCTGCTGAAACGGCTCTCTGAAGCAATAGAAGACGGCGATACCATTCAAGCCATCATTCGAGGGGCCGCCACCAACAATGACGGTGCTGCCAAGACCGGATACACTGCGCCAAGCATCGAAGGCCAGACTGCGGTGGTCGCAGAGGCGATGGTCGTGGCCGGGCTCAACCCCGAA
>JBFJXT010000118.1:0-6651 GCA_041623015.1 Thermoplasmatota archaeon
GGATTGTGTCCGGAACGAGTCTTTTTGCAGCATTCTTCGGAGTCCTACTTCCCGGAGCTCTCTGGTCGTGGCTGTTCACCTTGCTCCCGCTTACCATCCTCGCCTTGGTGATGCTCCCGATTCGCCAAGCTGCCCCCATCGGCTTCCTCACATCCATAGTGCTGTGGGGACTTGGTAACACAGTCACGGGCAACTTTCAACTCACCGAAAATGCCAGTGCCGCCCTAAGCCTCGATACAAATCCCGGACTCTTGGCCCTGTTTCGAGTGGCCGCCGTGGTGCTTTGCGGCATCATTGTGAGCCGACTGGCCCGAGAGAACGCCCAGGATCTTCGCCGCAGCCTCGCATGGCCCCTCTCCACCGGCATCGGCGCAGCGGTGGCACTGGTCGTTATTCTCGAAATGCCCTTTAGTGCCTGGATTGCCACCAGCCGACAAGGCGAATTCGTCGGCATCGGCAGCGTTCTCTCCAGCCAAGACCCGGCGGTGCAAGCAACCATCCACATTCTCGCAGCCCTGGCCTCAGGCCTCGTGGGCCTTGGGGTGGCACGCATTCAGCGGCCCGATTGGTTTGCAAAACGACCCACAGCAAACGCCGCCGACGCTGCAACGCCCGCAGCGCCTGCTTCGCCAAGCTGATACCCGGCACCCCCATCGCCAGGCCCGTGTCAATCTCGGTACGCGATCCAGTCCACGGCAGCATTCGCCTCGACGACTGGGCGCTACCGCTCATCGACCACTCCGAATTCCAACGACTGCGCCACATTCACCAACTGGGCACCGCCAACCTCGTGTACCCTGGGGCCAACCACAAGCGCTTCGAGCACAGCCTCGGCGCCCATCACCTCGCAGGCCGACTCGCAGAGGCCCTTGAATTGGATGAACAAGACGCCCTCACGGTCCGCGCCGGCGCCCTTCTGCATGATGTGGGACACGGGCCATTTAGCCATGCCTTCGAGGAATTGATGATCGAAGAGGGCCGCCGGCACGAAGAGGTCAGCCTGGAATTGGTTGAATGGGGCCCCATGGCCGATTTGCTTCGCCAAGGAGGCATTTCCCCTCCAGACGTGGCCGAATTAATCCTTGGAAAAGGTCCCCTGGCCAAGCTCGTCAGTGGAGCCGTGGACGCCGATCGCATGGACTACCTGATGCGAGACGCGCACTACACAGGTGTCAAGAGTAGCGCCGACCCCGACCGCCTCCTGCGCGTCCTTCGGCGCCACCCAGAACATGGCGTGGTGCTTCGAGAATCGGGCGTGCTCCCCGCCGAAGCACTGCTGACCATGCGGTTCCTGATGTACCCGGCTGTGTACCTGCATCACACGGTGCGCGCCAGCGAAACCATGCTCTTGGCGTCCATTCGCGCCGCCGTGGACCATGAAAACTGGAACCTGAAGGAATTGGAGCGAGAAACTGACCACGGCCTCTTGCACCGACTGCGAAACGCCGGACCCACTGCCGCAGGACTCGTGCAACGACTGGATCGGCGCCGACTCTACAAGCGCGCGTGGGAAGGACGCCCCGAGAGCTTGCCAGAAGATTTGCGCACACGCCTCATCAAGGACGCTGCGGCGCGATTGGACATGGCCCGAGAAATTGCAGACAAGGCCGGCGTTCCAGAACACCACGTGTTGCTTGACGTGCCCAAGCCCCCCAAGTTCCGTGAAATGGACTTGATGGTGCTGCGCCGAGACGGCTCCGTTTCTCCTTTGCAGGAGGCAAGCCAATTGGTGCGCGTGTTCCAAGCCGCTCGTCATGATCACTGGCGCACCTGGGTGTTCTGCCCAAGCTCTGACGTGGAAGCAGTGGGCGCCGCAACCCGCGCCGTTCTTGGCAACGCCTAGGGCGCCTACAGCAGCATCATCACCCGATTGGGCAATCGGTACGGTTTGGTTACAAAGTACGAAAAACGAACCAACCCCGGCCACCTAAGGGCTCCCCATTTCTCCCGAGCCTAATGGCAAGCCTTCAAGGACGAGATGGCCGTCCTTGGCGCCACCCCATGTCGGAGGACCCCTGGCGAGACCTCGTAGACGCCCACTTCCGTGTTTACGACGCCCGCACCGAGCCGCTGCCCGGCGGCGCCTCGGCCAACCTATACTTCGTCATGTTCCCCAATGGCGAATTGGAGCCCCGCTACGAGACCGTCCGCAAAGCCGTCCTCGAACGCAACCCCGAAGCGGTGGTGTTCTTGCGTAGCGAAGGCGGCGAAGATATTCTCGTGGTGGCCCCGCGGCCCGCCATGGCCCCGAGCAAAAACACCGCCAACGTGGTGCTGTTCTTGCTCACCATCCTCACGACGCTCACCGCAGGCGTGCTGTACTGGCATGGTTACAAACACGCAGGCGCAGATTACACCTGGAGCCTCCTGTGGAGCCCCGAGCACCTTGGCAACAGCTTGCTTTACTTCGTGCTCCCGCTCATCGCCATTCTTGGCATCCACGAAAGCGCCCACTTCATCGCCGCCAAGCGGCATGGACTTCGCGCGTCGCTTCCGTTCTTTATTCCCTTCCCGCCCATCGCCCTCCCGATTGGCACCTTGGGCGCCTTCATCCGCCTCAAGGACCCCTTGCCTGACCGGAAGGCACTGTTTGACGTGGGCGCCAGTGGCCCCCTGGCTGGGTTTGCTGTGGCAATTCCCGTGCTGTTTTTGGGCGCTATTCTTACTGACGCAGATGCATTCGAGGCTCCGGATCTAGGCAAGCCATTGGCGCACCTGGATGGCATTGAACTCAGCTACAATTCCGCCATTCCTGGCACCGCTTCCACGGCAGTCCATGGCGCCGGCAGCCACGTGCTTGAGGTCACTTCCGCCGAGGGCTCATGGCCCTACAAGGCAATCCTCGTAGCAACCGGGGAAAATGGCACGGAGACACTGGATACCTTCGACATCGATGTCAAATCCAACGGCACGGCCCTCGTCAGCTTGACGCTGCCTCCGGGATACACCGGCGCCACGCTGACCCTTGACTGGAATGATGGCTTGATTCACTTCGGAGACAGCTTGTTCATCAAGGGCTTGCAAAAAATTGGCCTCGCCGACAACTCCTACCTCACCCACCCCACATTCTTTGCGGGCTGGGTTGGCTTGCTGGTCACCGGCATCAACTTGCTCCCCGTGGGCCAATTGGATGGCGGCCACGTGAGTCGCGCCGTGTTTGGCGACAAAATGCGCTACCCGGCGTATGCGGCCATCGGCGTGCTGTTTTTCTTGGGATTCCAGTTCAACGCCTGGATCCTCATGACCATCTTCATTCTCCTGATGGGATTGTACCACCCGCCACCCCTCAATGACCGCGTTCCCCTAGATGGCAAACGGATGGCTGTGGCGGTGCTGGTTTTGGTGGTGTTCGTGGTGACGTTCATCCCGGTGCCGGTCATCCTCTAGTGACGGAGCCAGTTTCAGGGGCCTTTCCAAGCAGCAAGATAGCCGCGGCACTCAACAAGAGGCCGCCAAACAACAAAATGTAGTTCTCCAGCATGACGGAAACCCGAAGGGTTCCGACGCCTGTCACGAACAATGCCAGGGCCGAGAGGAGGACTTTCAGAAGCATAGACAAGCCATCCGCGTGCTTTCCTATATGAGGTGCATGGTGAGGCAGGTGAATGTTCCCCTCCGCTGACACCCTTTGCCCCAAACGCGACGCGTCGATTCGCCTCTAAGCACTTGGCTGCTGTTTTCGCCAGTGGACGCGCATGGAAGCCCAGAACTGCAGGGCGTGAACGAAAATCAACGCCGCAAACAAGATGCTCGGCCAGGTGTGCCAGTACTTGGCCACGTACTTTAGGCTCGTATCCTTGGTGCCAAAGTACAGAAGCGGGAAACCGCTCACGTTGGCAAGAATCGCCGCCACAAACAGCCACACATTGGTGCGAATCCGTGACCCAGTGCCGCGGCCCCAGTCGGGAATCGACGCCGATTGAGCCTTGCGCACGCGAACCCAAATCCAGGCGGCGTACAGGGCACCCACGATGACGAGGGTCGTCCACAGGGACCAGGGGATGTACGTGGACTCAATCCAAACGGTGGCACCCCAAGCGGACCACGTGACCGGAATCGCAATCGCAATCAGAAGCAGCCCACCATCGAGCATGATGGCCGAGCCAAGCTTAGCGTGCAACTTGGCCCACGCCCGCTGCATGCCCTTCCAGTTTACGGCCGAATGGGCCATGAAATAGATGAGGGCAAGCCAGGACCACAGAATGTGCCACCACTTGGCCCAATCCTTGAGTTCCCACGCCTTCAGATCTTGTTTCAAATAAAGCAACAAGAACCCGCTGACGGTGGCAAGAATGGTCCAAACCAGCACCCAAATTCCAAGGTGCGCCCGGTCCATCCACAAGCTTCGCCCCTGCCGCTTTGCAAGCGCCCACCAGAAGGCGATGCTTGCCACGGACACGGCTAAGCTGAGATTATGGTGCCAAGTGGGTTCGCCGAGGTGACGAAATTGAGGCATCCTTGCCGAGGCCACCAAAAGGACCATTTGCAAAAAAAGGAGGCCCACAAGCCACCGACCACGCCGCACAAATGGACCACGCGACAGCCCCATATGAGCCCTGTTGTCGAACATTTCTGCCGGCGTCAAGCTCATAGGGAAGTTGGGGGTCGCCAACGGCCATGCAGGAATATCCCGTGAAGCCCGGCCACGCCGGGAAGATCGATTTCAAGATGATCTTCGAGGCTGCTTTCGGCTCCTACACGGAAAATGACGGCTGGCTCGAGGGCTCCTACGGCTCCATGCCGAGCATCCGCGCCAAGCAAGTCGGCAAGAAGATTGTCACCGTTGACACCGTCACCGACAAGTCCTACGTCACCAAGATGGCACAAGGCGACGCCGAGGCCACCGCCATCGCCCAAGACACCCACCGCGCATGGAATGACTTCTTGGAAGGCATCACCGGCTACGACGCCAAGACGCGCTCCAAGAAAATCCAGAAGGCCGCAAAGAAGGACTCCTAATCATGACCATGGAAGCAGAAGAGGAATGGGAACTCGTCTTCACCGAGCAAGACGACGGCCGCCGCGTCAGTCGCCTGCCCAGTGGCAAAGTGGTTCTTGTGGACCTCTCCGAGCGCGACCGCGTTCAAGCCGGTGAACAATGGACCGTCCGCGTCCAACACCACGAAGCCTACGCCATCGCACACCTCGTGGAAATGATCACCGACAGCCCCGACCCCGAAACGCCCCCCCGCCGCATCAATGGCCCCGAGGAATTGGCCGAAGAGGAAATGCTCGACGTGGTCGTCCGCACCCGCGAGCCTCAAGTCCGCCGCCCCCGCAGCGGATCTTCCTGGGTCGCGAGCCCCAACGAAATGATTCGAGCCGGTGAACGCGTGGCCGTCTTCGTCGATGGCGCCATGGCCGACCAGTCCTGCCGCGACGCCGGTTACTGGTTCGATTACGTGCGCCTCCTCGGATGGGCCCGTGGCTCCGGCGTCATGCACGGTGGCTACTACTACGCCACCGACCGCCGCAACGACGTGGAAAGCCAACAGCAGCGGTTCCTTGATCTGCTCACCCACAACGGATTCATCGTCCACGTGAAGCCCCCGCGCCGAGAAGGCCGAGGCGTTGCCGTGGAAATCGCCGTGGACGCCATCGATTCCTGCGACAGCTGGGATGTGGCTTGGTTCATCGGCAGCGACCCAGACCTGTCCCGCCTCGCCGAAGTGCTTCGCAGCCGAGGCAAGCGCGTGTATGTGCTGTGCAACGAAAGTGGCATCAGCCGTGAATTGGCTTCTGTCATCAACAAGCCCATCTTCAACCTTGAAGACCACCAGCGCGACTTGGAGCGCAAACACGTTCCTCGCCGCGAGCGCGAAGACGACGACAGCGAATCCGAAGGCGACGAAGAGGAATAGACGACCCACACCATCCCCGGGTGTCCGGGGCGTCGACGAATCCACAATCCGCATTCCTACCTCTTTTCCAACCCCCCCCCCCCAACTCCCTTAGCCACCAGGCGCGCCGCCCATTGAGGCACTGAACCATGGCAATTCTTGGCATCGAAGGCACCGCACACACCCTTGGCGTCGGCATCGTCGAGGAAGACGACTCTCGCCCCGGCAAGTGCCGTGTCCTGGCCAACGCCCGAGACATGCTGCGCCCGGAAGAGGGTGGCATTCACCCCCGAGAAGCCGCGTATCACCACGCCGAAGTGGGACCCGATTTGCTCCGTTCGGCCCTAGATGAGGCGGGCCTCGGCCCCGAAGACCTGGAAGGCGTGTCGTTTAGCCAAGGCCCCGGCTTGGGCCCTTGCCTCCGCGTCGCAGCCACCATGGCCCGAGCGTTTGCAGTGCGCCACGACTTGCCCCTCCAAGGCGTCAACCACTGCGTTGCGCACCTGGAAATCGGCACCGGCCTCACCGAAACCGAAGACCCGCTCCTGCTGTACGCCAGTGGCGCCAACACCCAAGTGATCGCCCATTTGCGTGGCCGCTACCGAGTCTTTGGCGAAACCCTGGACGTGGGCATCGGAAACGGATTGGACAAATTTGCGCGAGACAACGGCATCCCATTCCCTGGCGGACCCCGCATTGAGCAAGAAGCCGCCAAGGTAGGCCCAGAGGCGTTCAAGCCGCTTCCGTACACGGTCAAAGGCATGGACTTGTGCTTTGCTGGCACCGCCATTGCCGCTCAACGACTCGTGGA
>JBFJXT010000119.1:0-6617 GCA_041623015.1 Thermoplasmatota archaeon
ATCGGCGTCATGAAGATGCTGCTGGCCATTGACGAAAGCGGCGACGACGTCACCACCCACATCAAGGGCATGCTGTCGCGCAAGGAACGCGTCATGGGCTTTGGCCACCGCGTCTACAAGACCCTCGACCCCCGCGCCGTCCACCTTGAACTTCTAAGCAAGGACCTCGCCGAACAAGCAGGCGACATGAAGTGGTACGACATGAGCCTCGCCATCCAACAGACCGTCAAGGCCGAAAAGGGCCTCGACGCCAACGTGGATTTCTTCTCGGCGTCGTCCTACTACACCATGGGCATCCCCCTCGACCTCTACACGCCCATCTTTGCAGTGGCTCGTGTGGCTGGCTGGGCCGCCCACGTCTTGGAGCAGCACGAGAACAACCGACTGATTCGACCCCTGTCGGACTACACCGGCCCCATGGGTCTCAAGTGGGTGCCCGTTGAGGCACGCACCCCCGCCGTCGAGGCCTAGACATGCGCCAAGCCGTCTTCGATGAGGTCATGACCCTCGTCGAGCGGCAGCGCCAATGGACGACCATTCAAGGCAAAGCATTCGAAGCCTGGCGAACCCCTACAGGGCTCATGACACAGCCCCGCGGCGGCAAGCCATATGGCGGCGCATCGGCCACGGTCGAGAAGGTGCTTGGCCACTTTGAGGGCGCCCGTTCCTGCGGTGCCCGGCTCAAGGTGGGCCATGGTCGAGGCAGTCGGCTCGCCCCGTACCTGTTTCCGATGTTCTTGCAAGCGTGCCGTAACCTGGAGCTCCCGGTACTCGGCCATGACGCCTAGAGCACTCCTGCTTCTGTGCCTCATCGCAGGAGCCGGATGCCTAGGTGCCGCGCCAACTGATGAAATTGCGGCGGACCCGCTTGCTCAACCCCCCCAATGGCAAATCGGCCAATGGTGGGACATTGAGTTACACCATGCGCGCACGGGCAACGATCTAGAGCTTCGTCAGGTGGTTGCGGGCCACGAGGGGGAACGTTGGTTTGTTGGCATGCCCCATGACCAATTCGTTGACTACGCCCTCATCATGCACTTTCCAGCCCTTGGAGACCTGTGGGGCCCTGGCCTCGGATTTGATGCCCACGATCGGCCTATCGAATGGCTGCGATTTCCCCTGCATAACGAAACAACGTGGACCACATCATTCTACTGGAACCCCAGCGAAGAGGTCACCGCCACGGTCCTTCAAACAGGCCCCAACACGGCCACGATTAGCATGAACGGCACGCGACCCATCACCATCGATTACGATGCCCGCGTGGGCGCCCCGGTGCATGTGCGCATCGATAATTACGTGGAATGGTGGGTGAAAGATTATGGAATCAATCATGCAGGCACCGTGTTGGTCCCGGTCGAACAGGACCTCGTATTCTACCATGGGCGAACCGCCTTGACGCCCGTAGATACAACCTTGCAGCGGCCTGAATCGCAAAGTATCCTGCTTGGCGATTACGACCGTGCCAGTTTTGCAGTGCTCATGTACGACGCATTTGCAGACCAAAATCTAGTGGGACACGCAGACATCCGGGGGGTGGTCACCGCGCCGGATGGAAACCGCTTCACCGCCAACAAGGACCTTCGAGATACGGGCGATGTTCTGATTCCGTTCGGGCATGGGCCAGTGGAGGGCACTTGGGAATTCCAAGCGGCTGTTTTTGGAGCCGGATCCGTGCTCTTGGAAGGCATTGCGTACGATGTCATGGAGACGCAACTCGGTTCGCAGCGTTGAAGGCGCGTACCCTTCTGGGGTTCTTTGTGAAGGCGGCCTTTTTTACCCAGCATGGCGGACTTGACCAGCTCCAAGTGGGCCAACTGCCTGAACCGGAGTTGGAGTCGAATCAAGTCCGAATCCAAGTGAAAGCCGCCGCATTGAACCACCTTGATTTGTTCGTGCGCCAAGGTTGGCCAGGACTCAGGCTTCCGCTTCCTCATGTGGGTGGGACCGATGTGGCCGGCGTGGTCACGGCCATTGGCAGCGACGTAAAATCGGCGCGCGTTGGCGACGAAGTCCTGGTGAACCCGGGGCTCAATTTTGAAGCAGACGAGGACGGCCAATTGATTGTCCCGCCTGAGCCAGATATCATTGGCGAAACCCGCTGGGGAGGCTTGGCAGAATCCTGCGTCGTCCCCGCGAGTCATGTGCTGCCGAAGCCTGAGTCGTGGACGTGGGAGGAAGCGGCAGCCGTCCCCCTCACAAGCCTCACCGCCATGCAAATGCTGCGAAAGGCCGGCGCCAAACCAGGCCACCGGGTCCTCGTTGTGGGTGGCGGTGGCGGGGTTGCGGTGATGGCGATTCAATTGGCCAAGGCCATGGGTTGCACGGTGTTTGCCACCACAGGCGGCACCGAGAAAGTCACCAAAGTCAAGAGCCTAGGTGCCGATCACGTGGTGGATTACCAAACCGACCCCGCATGGTGGAAAACCATGTACGGCCTCAGCGGCAAACAAGGCATGGATATCGTCGTGGACAGCGTAGGAGCCGCAACCTGGGCGCTCTCTCTTCGGACCCTTCGCAACGGTGGCAGGCTCGTGACGTGTGGTGCCACAACCGGCCCGATTGGAGAGACGAACATCCAGCTCATCTTCTGGAAGCAACTCAGCATCCTAGGCAGCACCATGGGCACGGCTAAGGACCTAGAAGATGCGCTAGACTTGCTCGAAGCAGGCAAAATTCGCCCCATCATTGACAGTGTCTGGAGCCTTGATGATGCCCGGGACGCTCAAGCGCACATGGCCAACGGCAAACAGTTTGGCAAAATCATCATTCGGCCGTGAAGGCAATCAACCGCGCATCTTTCGGCGCATGTCTCGAATCGCTTGACCGGTGCGATAGAGGGGTCGGTGGAAGCCGCGTTTCTCAACGAGCCCAACTTCCGTCAACGCACCCAAATGTCGACTCACCACGCGCCGACTCAAGTGGGTCTGCTCCACCAAATCGCCTAGGCTTGCGTCTCCTGACGCTTGCAGGTGATCCAGCAGGCTCCGCGTTTCTGGGTCACGGAGGGTGGCAAGACTTTCTCGGATGCGTTCAGGCACTTCGGAAACGAATAACGCGACTCGACCGCGGTGCCGGCGGATGGCCACTTGTCCATCTCGTTCCAGCCGATACAAGTGATGCGTAGTGGTGCCCCAGCCCACTTCTAGGCTCTGGCAGACCTCAATTTTTGCGGCGCCTGGGTTCTCTCGAACAAAGGCAATGATTCGATCTCGGGTGGAGCCATCGTTCATGCATACACCCCCGATGACCGGTCTTCAGGATCTGGCAGTAGGGCTAGGAGGCGAGGGAATCGTTCCAATTCTTCCACGAGGCTTGGATTGCGCTCCAATGCAACGCGCAAAGCGACTCGTGCTTCAGGCTCTTGATCGAGTTCATTCAGCGCATGGGCGCGAAGGAAATCATCCATGCCATCCAACGGGCGCACATGGTCTGGCAATTCCTCGAGGTAGCGAAGCGCCACTTTGGCGCGACCAAGGGCCAAGAGCGCCACCGCCTTCATGACGGCCACAGCGGTGTTTCCTGTCCGATCGAGGGTGCGGTCTGCTTTTCGAACCACGCGACCATAGGCGTGTTTGTCCATGGCTTCGAGCAATTGCGGGAGGGTCTCCGGCCGACGGTATCGACGCCAACCGACGATGCCGGCAGCCAGTAGCGCCGCCCCTACGAGAACTAGAATAAAGAGGCCGCTTGAGCCGGGCACTTGGGAAGTGCCTGCTGTGTTAGGCGTAGCGACGGCGGGATCCTGCATGCGCAAGGCGCCATTTTGAACATCCGCAAGGAATGAGAAATCCTCCAATTGAATGTCTTGATTTTCAATGTGAATTCCCTTGTAGGTTCCGGATGCCTGCCGAAGGATGCCCCCGGCGCCTTCCATGTAGGACGCGCCGTGGAGGAACGTTTGCAGGGGTGCCGTTGAGGGTGCTTGTAGGGACAAGATTCCGTCTCGAACCAGGAAGTGAAGGTAGACTTCTTTTTCATCAACGATGACGCCAGTTTCGACCTGGCTCTCGTCTTCCATGCCGCTCCACATGGTAAGTGGCTGGCGCTCGGAAGTCCCTTGGACGTTGGCCGACCAAATGCTGACAATGAAGTCGCCTTGCATGCGCATGATTCCGCCATCCGTGTCGATGCGCAGGGCATCTTCCACCGGCGCTGACCACAAGTCGTATGCGTAGCGGGGCCGCTCAGGCACGCGCAGGATTGGCGATTCTTCGGTGCGGATTCTTGCGTCCGTGACAAAGGATTCAATCGAAAATCCATCGCCCATGGGGTGGATGAAAACGGCGCCGCGGTCCTGGATATCAGCGGACAGGGAGACGTCTTGGAAGGTTTGGTTGTTCCAGGATTCAGTGGGGTCGTTGGGGTCGAAGAAAATGGTGCCGACGCCTCGGTCTTCGGTCAGCTCTGCGATGACCACATCGGGTGCAACGAGATCAAACCGGGAGCCATCTCCAGAGGAGAGGTAGAATGCGGAGGCGCGACCCGTTGATTGAATGGAATCCGCATTCATTTGGGAACTGACAAGGGCTTCTGGCGAAGCTGCGTGTGCTGCTGTGGCCAGGTGTGCTGTTGTGGCAATCAGGAGGAACATCAGCATCACGGTGGTGCGGTTTGTGTGAGCCATGTCAATCCTCCTGAGTTATTTGATTCGAATCCCATCCAAACGGTTCGTGGACATGCAATGAGGCCGCACTTTGTAGTATGGGAAAGTAGTGTCAGTGACGACCCAACGACAGCTTCCATCAAAAAAGTTGCTCATAGACGAGAAACCCTCCGCTTCAACATATATCCAATAGGTCGCATTGATTTCAGCACCAACTTCCACATAAACATTATCTGAAGGATTGAGCGGAATCACATCGTACTCTTGGCCATGCACCCATCGTATGAGGTGCAAAACATCTGGAACACCGCCCTCGATTGTCCAGCGGAGCGTCAATTCGGCATCCCCATCCCCTGTGAGTACAACCACAAGAGGCAGGGGGATGGAATCAGCTTGAACGCCAGGCACGATCAAGAGGGCAGTCAGAAGCATGCTGGAACAGAAACGCAGACCCATGACAGACACCTGTTTTACCAAACCACTAAGGGAGGTATCAAGTGGTTGGATGTAAACGGTCCATACAGAAATTGATTAATACAATTTCAAGCGGATTTTTGTCGCTGGGCCAGTGCTAGGGCCCCAATAAGGGCCAGAACCAGCACCACGGCTCCAAGCCCAGGACTTTGTTGGCATGCAACTCCGACCCCGGCTCATCCCGTGAGCTGCGGGCACGGATTGGGGTGTTATGATGCCCAGGGAGATATGTGGAGGTTCGCGTGAAGCCACCCGGCCCAGTTGGACGCCGTGGAGCACCGAACCAATTCCCAATAGGAAGCACAAGAATCAAGAGATTTTTCGACTCGCCGAAACCTGTTGCCCCTGCCCGTCAAGGTTTATATCCAGGGGGTTTCGGCGGACTTGGAGACCCCCAGGAGAACGCCCGGGCCGAAAGGCTTGAGCCAATCCAGGGTGAGAATCGTCACGATGAGCACGGACGCTGTCAAGCAAATCGCCGAGCGAGAATACCGCTACGGCTTCACTTCCGATCTCGAGGAAGACCGAGTGCCACCAGGCCTCGATGAAGACGTTGTGCGCCTCATCAGCCACAAGAAGGGCGAGCCCGAATGGCTGCTTGAATGGCGCCTCGACGCGTACCGTGCCTGGCGCAAAATGACCGAGCCCACCTGGGCCCGCGTCACGTACCCTCCCATCGATTTCGAAGCAATCACGTACTACTCCGCCCCCAAGTCTGCTGGCGACGGCCCCAAGAGCCTCGACGAAGTGGACCCGGAACTCTTGGAAATGTACGAAAAGCTCGGCATCAGCCTCACCGAGCAAAAACGTCTGCAAGGCATTGATCTCACCGACGAAGAAGCCGGTCGCCCGCCCGCCCCAGGCATGCCTCGCGTGGCCGTGGACGCCGTCATTGACTCCGTTTCCGTTGCCACCACCTTCAAGGATGAACTGGAAAAGCAAGGCATCATTTTCTGCTCCTTTGCAGAAGCCGTGCGCGAACACCCCGACCTCGTGCGCAAGTACCTCGGCACCGTCGTCCCCACCACAGACAACTTCTACGCCGCGCTGAACTCCGCCGTGTTCTCCGATGGCAGCTTCTGCTACATACCCAAGGGCGTTCGCTGCCCCATGGAATTGTCCACGTACTTCCGCATCAACGCGGCCGGCACAGGACAATTCGAGCGCACCCTGCTGATTGCCGACGAAGGCAGCTATGTGAGCTACCTCGAAGGCTGCACCGCGCCCCAGCGCGACGAAAACCAACTCCACGCCGCCGTGGTTGAACTCGTGGCCCACGAAAAGGCCGAGATCAAGTACAGCACCGTCCAGAACTGGTACCCCGGCGACAAAGACGGCAAGGGCGGCATCTACAATTTCGTCACCAAGCGTGGCCTCTGCGAAGGCAACGGCAGCAAGATCAGCTGGACCCAAGTGGAAACGGGCAGCGCAATCACCTGGAAGTACCCCAGTTGCATCCTCAAGGGCGACGACAGCGTCGGCGAATTCTACAGCGTCGCCTTGACCACCAACAAGCAACAAGCAGACACCGGCACCA
>JBFJXT010000120.1:0-6615 GCA_041623015.1 Thermoplasmatota archaeon
CTTCTCCATGTCGCTCTTCTTGGCGCGGCGGATGGCGTAGACGCCGTTCTTGGCGAGGAAGTGCTGGGCGAGGTCGTCGATGCCCTTCTGGCAAACGAGGACGGTGGCGCCGCTCTTCTTGACCTTGTCAACCATGCTCTTGAGGGTGGCTTCTTCTTGGGCGAGGAAAGCACCGAGTTGGTCGGGGGCGGTGATCTCGATCTTGGCGTCGACCTCGGTCTTCTTGATTTCGAGGGCAGCGTTCAGGAGGGCGATCTTGGCGTTGCTGACGGACTCGGGCATGCCGCTGGAGACGCGTTCCTTGTCGAGGATGATGCCTTCGATGAGTTCGGAGTCTTCCAAGCTGCCGCCGCGGGCCTTCTGGACGAGGATGTTGTCGAGGTCAACGTCGGTCTTTTGGGCCTTGCCGGTGCCGGTGTGGGTGGCGACGGCGGAGACGGCGCGCACAACGATGTCGGTCAAGAGTTCGCTGCTGGAGCTGGCGTTCTTGCTGGCCAGGCTGGTCTTGGCGATGTTCTTGAGGACCTTGGTGTCGCCCTTCTTGATGTTAACGGCAAGGCCCTCGAGGACCTTGATGGCTTCCTTGGCGGCCATGTTGTAGCCGCTGGTGATGGTGGTGGGGTGAATGCCTTGTTCGAGCAATTCGCCGGCAACCTTCAGGAGTTCGCCGGTGAGGATGACACTGGTGGTGGTGCCGTCGCCGCACTCGGCGTCTTGGGTCTTGGCGACCTCGATGACCATCTTGGCGGCGGGGTGGGCCACGTCGATTTCCTTGAGGATGGTGGCGCCATCGTTGGTGATGACGACGTCGCCCATGCTGTCGACGAGCATTTTGTCCATGCCGCGGGGGCCGAGGGTGGTCTTGACGGTCTCGGCAATGAGGCGAGCCGCGTAGATGTTGTTCGACTGAGCGTTGCGACCGCGGGTGCGCTCCGTGCCTTCCTTGAGGATGTAGATGGGTTGCTGTTGTCCAGTCATGCTGTGGTCTCCATTGTGCCCCACGAGGGGGGCTGTATGGACCGGATTGACGCGAGCCGTGGGGCTCAACATTAGTCCGGTGCTAGTGATTTGTGCATCAGAACTCGTACTTGAATGTTGCTGTCAAACAGGGCGTTAAGGCCCCAAATCCGAACGGCCCGCGACTGTCAGGCGAGAAGGGCTCGCGGCGGGTTTGGTTCATGAAGCCCCCCTCCGTGGCGCCAGCATGGGCAGCGTCCGGGCGATCTTGTGGCAGCACTTGCATGCCACGCACCCCCAGGTCCCGCCCTGCCCCGCCGCGGACCCCAATGATTTGGTGGATGCCGCAGATTTTGCCACGGCCATGGCGGGTCTGAACGCCCAAGAAACCCGGGACGTGGCCCATGGGTACGCCGCGCTTTGGCGCCGCACCTTCAAAACGCTGGTTCGTCACTTGCGCGGACGCCCCCGGCGCGCCCTTGGCTTGTTTGTGGATGAAGTGCACCCGTTCCTTCGCGGCAATCGCCTTGCTGCGCGCACCGAAGGCGCCGAGCACGTCCGTGTCATCACGCCCGGTGACTTGCCCGCCGAATACGAAGCGGGACTCATCGAAGCGTTCGTGTGCACAAGCGGCGCCCACGCAACCGCCACACACGAAGGCCCAGGCGCGTTTCAGGTTCAATGGCACATTCCCGCCACCGACCGCCTCGCCGTGGTGGTTGAGAGCATTGCCCGCCTTCGGGTTCCGTTGCTCATTACCGCCACCCTCGCAAGTCTCGTGGGGGTTGCGCTTGCCGGGCCCAATGGGGTGCATTGGCTTGATGCGCTTACGGTGGTGCTTGGAACCCTCGCCACGCAGGCGGGCGCCAACGCGGTTCACGATCTTCGCCAACCTGAAGTGACCAGCCCCACCGCGGCCCCGGGGCTCCCGCGATGGATGCTCTGGAGTCAGTTTGCCGCTGGGTTGGTGGTGGCAAGCGCTGCCATGACCCGATTCTTGTGGCTCGATCGATGGGCTGTCCTGATTTTTGCCGGACTAGGCATTCTCATCGCCTGGAGCTACGGCCGCCTTCGAGACCTTGGCTTAGGGCCGCTCACAGCCGCCGCCACCCATGGCCCCATCATTATCTGGGGCACCCTCGCAGCGGTTGGAGCACCGATTTCGGGCCTCACCACCTTGCTGTTTGGCACCCTCCCCACGACGCTTCTTGCCGCCGCCATCGTGGTGGTGGATGACCTTGCAGATCGTCCCCTCGACGAAGCCTCTGGACACCGAACCCTCGTGGTGCGCCTTCCGGCCGCCCGCAATGTGGGATTGTTTGCTGGCTTGCTGTTTGCAGGTGTTGCCGCCACTGCTGCTGTGTTGTGGTTCGTCTCTCCCGTGCTTGGCTGGGTCGCAGCGGTGATGATCATCCCCGCCGTGGTGCTCGTCAAGCGCGTGGCCAATACCCTAGGCGATCCGCGAGGCCTTGCCCCCGTTCGATTGTCAACCCTGGTGGTCTTTGTGACTGCCGCCATCATTCTCGTCTTGTCTCACGGAGTGAACCTGTGACCCCCGCCAAAGCCCACCCCATCACCGCCGTGTTCCCGCCCGACCTGGTCGCCTTGCTTGACGAAGTGGAATCACGCTTGCAAGCCCAAGGGCAGAGCCGTGATCCAGACCTGCAAGCATGGACGTTGGAGCCGCTGGGCGCCGGGGGCAAACGCATTCGTCCGCTGCTGCTTCTTACGGCGTTTCAAGCGTGTCACGGCACCAACAAGCCGGACCCTGAACACTTGGAACAAGCGTTGGATGCGGCTGTCTCCATTGAATTGGTCCACACCGCAAGCCTCGTTCACGATGACATCATGGACGAAGCCAAGGAACGCCGAGGCCGACCGAGCACCTACCACGCCCATGGACGAGACGCGGCACTGCTCGTGGGCGACTACCTCTTCACACAGGCATTTGCGCTCGCGGCGCGCCTGCCAAAATCTGCCATGGACCTCACCGCGGACGCTTGCCGGCGCCTCTGTGAAGGTCAACTGCGCGAACAACGCCTGCACGGTCGAAGCGACGTGACGCGGGAAGAATACGCCAGCGTCATTCGCGACAAAACCGCCTGCCTGCTGTCAGCCAGCACCGCTATCGGCGCAAGTCTTGCCCTGGCTGACGAAAAGGGTGTTGCGGCCTTGTTTGAGTACGGAGAAGCGGTAGGTCAAGCGTTTCAGGTGCTCGATGATGTGCTGGACGTCACGGGCGATCCCCAATGGACGGGCAAGCCCGCGGGAACCGATTACGTGGCCGGAACCCGAAGCAGTCCGTACCTGCACTTTGAAGAACGCGGCGGGCACCTGCCTGACGCTCCCGCGCGCGATGCCAAGGAGTTCCCAGAGGTGCGAAAATCGCTTCTCGAATCCGGCGCCGTGGCTGCCAGTCAATTGGAAGCGGGCGCCTACACCCAACAAGCACTCATGCGCCTAGAGGCGCTTCCTGAAGGCCCTGCCCGAAAGGCGCTGGCGGCCCTGGCAGAATTGCTGATGGAGCGGGCGCAATAGAGGCGACGCCAGAGCCGCCTAGGTGACGGCTCGTCGCACCGATTCGAGGTCGTCTAGGACTTGCTCAATGAACTTGATGTCGCCCGTCATGGCGGCGTGTTCGAGGCTTTCTTGGCGATAATTTTCGGCATCGCTTAGCCACTTAGCTCGTTGGACTCCGCTGGAGCTGGATGCCAACTCGAAGGCAGCCGCCGCCCGGGCACCCCATGTTTTGGCGGTTTCTCGCTCGATTTCAAGGAGCGTTTTGTGTTGCAATTCGTTCCGCGCGTCGTCTGCGTGCAGCACCTGGAGTGTCATTACGGAGTGAGAGGGGTTTGGAATCGAAACCATTGCCTGGGGGTCTGGGCGGGAACCGGGCGGCAATCCCGCTCATGCTACCCTGTTTTGGTGGTGCTGCCAACGAAACTTGCGACCAACTGCGCTGCGGTGCGGCAGGTGTTGCCCGTGGGATCGAGGCTTGGGGCCACTTCCAAGAGGTCCATGCCGCGGCAAAGGGGATGCTTGGCAAGGGCATCGACCAAGGCGTCCACGTCGGGGTACGTGAGTCCGCCGGCACCTGGCGCGCTGCATCCGCTCGCGATGCTTTGGTCTAGGCCATCGATGTCAATGCTGAGCCACAGGTGGTCCACGCCCTTGGAGGCGGTCTCAATGGCGGCGGCGATGACGGACTCCATGCCTTGATTGCGCACTTGGTCAGCGGTAACGATGGTGATGCCGTGGTCCTTGGCGTAATGGGCGAGTTGCACGGTGTTGGCGTAGGGCCGGATGCCAATTTCTACGAGATTCGCGGGAAGCACCCTTCCGTCTAGTTCTTCGAGGATGCGCCGGAACGGAGTGCCGCTGGTGGGTTGCTCTTCGTAGCTTCTCAAGTCATAGTGGGCGTCAATGACGATGATGCCGATGCGACCCTCCACGGTTTCAGAAAGCGCTTGGATGTGGGGGAACGTCAAGCCATGATCGCCGCCCATCAACACCACCGGTTTGCCGTGGGAGAACAAGTGCTTGGCAGCACGTCGAACTTGGTCGTGTGCCGCAAGCACATCCTGGCCGTGGGCATCCAAGCCGTCCACATCGCCAACGTCATGCAAGCGGACGGAGCACAGGTCCGTGTCCGTATCTGCGTCGTGGTTGGACAGGAACTGCATCGCCTCACGAATTCCGGCAGGGCCTTCCTTGGCGCCCTTTCGGCCAAGCACGCTGGCATCATACGGAATCCCCGCCATCAACACATCCGCATCCTCTGGAGTCGCGCCAAACAATTCGAGGAATCGAGGGTCCTCGGGGGCATCGCGAACGGGGGGCAATTGGGCAGGACTTGGCCTGAACACACTGCGAGGACCAACCGGGGCCTTGAAGCCCTTGCCACCGGTCCCCGCGCGTGGAGTGCGACCTCTATGTGCATGGCACCGTGGCCACCGTGGCCGGAACGGCCGGGGCACGGGATGCTGAATCAGCCAAAAATGTGGACTTGCACGAAGGCTGGGGGGTCGCCATCAAAGGAGACCGCATCGCCTGGGTCGGCGCCCATGAGGAATGGGATGGACGCGCCACGCACACCCATGACGCCACGGGCAAATTGGTCACCCCTGGGTACGTGGACCCCCACGCCCACTTGGTGTACGGCGGCGACCGCGCCTTTGAATTGGGCCTCAAATTGGAAGGCAAAAGCTACCTCGAAATTCTTGCGGCCGGCGGCGGCATCAGCTACACCGTGGACAAAACACGCGCCGCATCCGTGGACGACTTGGTCTCACAAGCGATGCCTCGATTGCAACGGATGATGCACAACGGCACCACCACCCTGGAAGCCAAGAGCGGCTACGGCCTCACGACGGACTCCGAATTGCGCATGCTGGAAGCCAATCAAACCCTTGGACAAGCGGCGGGCCTGCCCGTCATTAGCACCTTCCTTGGCGCCCATGCGGTCCCTGTCGGCACCGATGCGGCATCGTTTACGGACCTCGTTATCGATGAAATGCTGCCTCGCGTGGAGGCCCAAGGCATTGCCAAGTTCTGCGATGTGTTTGTGGAAGAAAACGTGTTCACGGTGGACCAAGGCGACGCCATTTTCACCGCCGCAAAGCGCCACGGCCTCGGCTTGCGATTACACGCGGATGAAATCGTGAACACCGGGGGCGCACAACTGGCTGCGCGCGCCGGCTGCATCACGGCGGATCACCTGCTGCGCGTCAGCGAAGAAGGCATCCAAGCGATGGCCGACGCAGGCACCATCGCCACTTTGCTACCAACAGTTCCCCTCACTCTGATGCGTCCCGAATGGGCACCGGGCAAACGCTTCCTCGATTCTGGCGTTCCCGTGGCCCTGGCAACCGATCACAACCCGAACAATCCCGTCACCAACATGACCCTCGTAGCCCAACTTGGCTGCTATTTGCTGGGACTAGACCCTGCACAAGCGCTCACCGCTGCCACCTGGAATGGCGCCTGTGCTCTGGGAATGGAACACGACGTGGGAAGCCTCGAAGTGGGCAAGCGTGCAGACTTGCTGATTCACTCCGTCACGGACCTGAATCACTGGGTCTACGAGCCGGGTCGGCAAACGGTTGAAACCGTGGTGTCCGGCGGTAGGGTTCTCAAGTCACCATGAAAACGGCCCAATATGGATAGTCGAGAACCCCTCAACATTCGTCATGTAGGCGCCCGCCTTGTTTGACGCATGCGCGTTCTTCTCGTTGCACTCAGTCTTGTACTCGCCACCGTCCTGTTTGCCCCCGGCGCCACCGCCGCAGGTGACTGTGTCGGCAAGCCCGGCCAAGTGCAAGTGTGTCAGAATCTGTTTGACCCCGCCTTCAACAACTGCGTCAGCGCCTCCGTTGGCCTGCAAGGCGCCTCTGTGTGCTCCGGCGTGAACGGTCTCGCGATCTGCACCTCGATTAACGGCGGCACCTGCCTGCCGATCAACTGATCAGGCGAGGTTCAACCCCGCTTCGGCCACTGCGTCTCGAAGGGCGCCTTGGCCAATGAGCTGTGTCAACGCCACCACATCATCGTGCAAGATGCGGTCCCCGGCTAACCGAGCCACATCCTTGCGCACCCGTTGTTGCGCCGCTTGCCCACCTTTTCCAGCAACCAAGCCCTCGTCTGCCTTGAAGTCGAGGC
>JBFJXT010000121.1:0-6610 GCA_041623015.1 Thermoplasmatota archaeon
CGCATCAAGGACCTAGAAGCGGAATACCTCGGTGCGGCATCAGAGCAGGCAGCCTTTGACGAGCTGGCTTACGCTGCTATTCCTGTTTGATTTCCCAGTTGGCCGGGAGTCGCGCCCTTAGAGTGGTACTTCTGGTGCGCCATCGTTGGTGAAGCGCCAGCCTTCGTTGGGGCTGAAGTTGTAGAAGTTGTGCAAGAACACTTCAGCCTCTTGCTCTAGGGTCAAGCCGCAACCGAATCCCCAGCCCACTGGAGTTCCTGGCGGGCGAGCGACGGGAATTTGGCACAGTTCGTGGGGGCCGCCAAAGAAGCGGAAGTCAAGGCCCTTTTCGACGATCCAGTCGCCGTGTTCTTCGGTAACCGATTCGTTGAGGTAGGCAAGTGCTGGGCTGCCCTGGGTTTCACGGTAGCCAATGTGCGGCTGAGGAGATTGAGGCTCTTCGCTGCGCGTAATTTCCCAGATGAACGCACCTGCGAGTGGCTGCGTGGCTTCCCAGACGAGTTCGCCTTGGACCCATTGGGGCTTCTGGTCGTAATCGATGCTGAAGATGCTGCGGTCGCCAATGGAATCGGCCACGAAGCCGAAAGTGGTGCAGCCAACACTGGTTGCAAATACGGCCATGCCACAGGTGAGGTAGCCCGCGATGTATTGATCTTGAACGTAGGGTGCAGAACCGGGCAGGGTGCTCATTTGGAACTTGACGATGGGTGGAAGGTCCACGCCGGCCTCGACTTCTGTGCTGCTTTGCACCGGTTCGTATCCAGGCTTTTGAGCGTCAAGGAAGTAGGTCCCGGGTTCTAGGTCTTGGAAGCCAAAGGCACCATTTTCGTTGGTGGTGGTGCTCAGTTCACGACCTTGAATGGAGACGACCACGTTAGCGATGGGCACAATGGAGGCGTCCACGACGATTCCACGAATGACACCGGTGTCATCGGAGGCCTTGACGTCGATGCCATCCAGGCCTTCGTCCCCGTCCGAATCGTTCGAGGGATCTTCAGCGCACCCGGACAAGGCAAGCGCCAGGAGCAAGAAAGTAGTCGACAGGACGCGCCCGTGCATACGTCGCAGGCGTTGACGGGTTTCAAAAGAGTTGTTGAGCGAATGTGGCTGCATTACCCCTTCACAACACCCAATGGCCGGAGCCGTGCTGCCTTGCGGGCAAGGCCTGCCATCTCCACGGAATCGACCACTTGGCTCACGTCTTTGTAGGCACCCGGGGCCTCTTCGGCGGCGACGGTGTTGCTGGTGGCGCGCACGACGATGCCGTCTCGCTCCCAGAGCATTTTGATCAATTCTTGGCCGTTGTATTCCTTCTTGGCGGCACTTCGGCTGAGGCGTCGGCCGGCGCCGTGGCAGCTACTTCCGAAGGTTTCGTCCATGGCGCCTTGGGAGCCGGCGAGGAGGTAGCTCATGCGACCCATGTCACCGGGAACAATGATGGGTTGGCCCACGTCTTGGTACGCCATGGGAAGGTCTGGATTGCCGGGGCCGTAGGCGCGAGTGGCACCTTTGCGGTGAACACAGAGTCGGCGCTTGGGGCCGTTGGGTTCGCCGGGCGCGGTGTGCTCTTCATACTTGGCGATGTTGTGGCACACATCGTAGACCGTGTGGACATTGGCGCCAAAGAGGCGGTCCATGGCGTTGCGGGCGTTGGCGGCGAGGATGCTTCGGTTGACGAAGGCAAAGTTTGCCGCTGCGGCCATGGCACCGAGGTATGTGTCGGCTTCGGGGGTGTTGAGGGGTGCGCAGGCCAATTGACGGTCGGGCAAGTCGATGCCGTGGCGCTTGGGCACATCTTGGAGTGCTTGCACGTGGTCTTGGCAGACTTGGTGGCCGAGGCCTCGGCTGCCGGTGTGGATCATGATGAGCACTTGCCCTGGGCGAACGCCGTATGCTTTGCAGGCGGCTTCGTCGTGGGTTTGGTCCACGTATTGCAGTTCAAGGAAGTGGTTGCCGCTGCCGAGGCTTCCAAGGCTGCGTTGGCCTCGAACGCGGGCGCGGTCGCTCACGAGGTCGGGCCGGGCTCCTGTGATGCGGCCTTGTTCTTCCATGGCGTCGCGGTCGTGTTGGGTGGCGATGCCTTGTTCGACGGCCCAGGCGGCGCCTTCGGCCATGATGTTGTCCAAGTCGCGGCCGGCAAACCCGCTTCCACCTCGACTCCCCAGGCCTGCGGGTACGGCGTCAAATAAGACGTCGATCACTTCTCGAAGCCGAGGGCGCACTTGTTCAATGTCCAAGTCGGTGCGCAGGAGTCGAACGCCGCAATTGATGTCGAAGCCAACGCCGCCGGGGCTCACAACGCCCCCTTCGTCTGGGTCGAAGGCAGCAACGCCCCCAATGGGAAATCCGTAGCCCCAGTGTATGTCTGGCATGGCGAGGCTTGCGCCGACGATGCCAGGGAGGCTCGCCACGTTGGCCACTTGTTCTGGGGCGCGGTCGTCTGCAATGTGCTCTAGGAGGTCCGGACTGGCGACGATGCGGCCGGGGACGCGCATCTTGAGATTACCATCTTGGCCCGTGTAGGTGGCGGGAATCTCGTGGATTGCATCGCCGACTTGATTGAGCGGGCCTTCCCAGGACACGGGCCGGGCCAGACCAAGGCGCTGTTCAGGCTTTGCCCTCGGTCTAGGCAAAGATGAGGGTCAATTGGTAGTTGACTTCGGCGGCCATGGCGGGTGTGACCGTGAAGGTCCAGACGCCGCCGAGGTCTTCAGTGGCATCGAGGAAGGCAAATTCGCAGACGCCTGCCCGCGCGCTTGCCACGGTGTAATTGCCCCGCTTTCCTTCCACGTTCACATCCATGAGGTGGTCGGGGAACATGCAGGGCGCGACCTCATTTCCTTGGGGATCGAGGAGGGCCCAGGTGAGTCGAGCAGCGATGGTGTTGGTGCCAGCGGGAATGGGCAGGTGGTGGACGCGGGCTTCGTCGCCGATGGGTTCGGGGCCGGCGTTAGACCCTACTTGGAAGGTGCCAAGGGCGTGAATTTGGGTGGGCGAGGTGGTCCAGTGAATGACGTCCACGTCGAAGGGGGTGTCGATGCGGATGTCGTATCCAACCACTTTGAGTTTCCAGGTTCCCCGCTTCAGGGGTTCGTCGAAATGGAGGTATTCGAAGTCCTGGGTGGCAACGCCTGCTACTTCGTTGCCAGCCGGGTCCAGAAGATAGAGATCCAGGTCCGACACGATGGGCGCGGCGGGTTCCGCTCCGGGCGCGGCCCAGGTGAGCCACGCAGAGATTGCCGCTACGGAGTCTCGTACTTTGAAGGGGATTTCCACGAACGGCGGGGGTTCCGTCGGGTTGGTGATGGGCACCACGGTTCCGCTGTAGGATTTTACCGAAGCAGTGTCTTGGAGGGGCGCGGGGGGCGCAATGGGCGCTGGCCCGAAGGCAGTCACGTTTCGCTCGATGGTGGCGGTTCGGCCATCCGACGTGGTGACCTTGAACAGGAGCACGTAGGCGCCTTCCTCGAAGACATGATTCAGCTTGGACGGCGTCGAAAGGCCCTCGGCGTGCAGCATCAAATCGCTGTGGTTTCCATTTCGGTATCCAAAGAGCTCCCAGGAGGCATCTTGGTGTCCTGGGTTGCTGAGTGTCATGTTCACTTGCAGCGGTGCTGGACCCATGACTTGGCTGAGGCCTAGCACCGGGCGAATGATCGGTAGGTTCGCGGCGTTGTCCGACGCATCAAGGCCATCGAGGGAGTCGTCGGAGCCAACCTGTTTGGGGTCCGCATCGGCGCATCCGGCCAGGGAGGCAGCCAACAACAATAGGACCATCCAGCGCATAATGGAAGGGAACCCTACTGGTATTTGTCCTTTACAGCCAATTTGGTCAATTTAGGCTTCAAAGGTCAAGGATGACGCGGGCTTTCCAGCCATGTGCGTTGGGTTCGAAGCAAATTTCGTGGTATGTGATTGCCTTCACTTCGACGCCGTCACCGTGGTGGGCGGAGTCATAGTGAACCATGTTTCCAATGACATCTGCGCGCATGCCATCTTCGGTTTGGCTGATGCGCACGCCGCCGCCGGCCCAGAGTAAGTGGTCCGTATCAAACAGCCAGACAAATTCAGACAGAAACGCCACGAGCAGGCTCTCAGCGTCAGGGGCCTCCACGAAGAAACTGCGCTCCGTGCAGGCGCTTCCATTGCCGGCTTTGACGGCGCCACCGGCGATGACGTGGGCAAGGGCGTGGGCTGCATCAACGAGGGTTGCCTCTGCATCGACTGCCGTGGCTTCGATGCCCACATCGGCGGTGTGCTCGAAGAGCCGGTAGCTCATGTCACAGACTCCGAGGGCCAAGAGCGTCCTGGCCGTGGGTGCGTTCGCTGAGGTTCATGCGCCTGGCAAGCCCATCCGCGTCCTTCAGGCTTGGCTTCATAGTGCAGCGAGGGCGAAGCTAAGCAAAGCCAGGTCATAGGAGAAATGGGCAGCGATGACGAGCCACATGCTGTGACCGCGGTGGATGAGCCATCCAAATAGCAGTCCGATGAGCCCGGTGACGATGATTTGCAGGGGGTCACCGCCAATGGCGTGACTGAGGCCAAAGACAATGGCTTGAGGCCACCAGCCAATCCATTTTTGCAGGACCCCTCGAAACAGGATTTCTTCTCCAAAGCCCGCCGTGATGGCGATGACAATCGCAAGGGGAATGGTGAGGTTGTCGAGTATCGCTTGAACCACGGGATTGTCTGTTTCATCAGGCGTCGCGGTAAGCGCATCAGGGCCTTCGGTGGCCACGGTGTATAGGAGGCTGATGAGCGTCACGGCGACCATGAGCCCAATGCCGAGCAGCGTGCCTTTGAGAAGGGCCCTCGGCGTGTCTTTGAACTTGAGGTATCGGTTGCCACCGAGCCACGGTTTGACCCGAGTTCCGTAGACCCAGGCCATCGGCAGGAGGCCAAACATGGCCAGGTTGGTCAAGGACGCCACGTAGAGCGCCTTCTTGTCGGCGACACCGAGGTGCGGGACAAACCGCTGTGTGAGTGCTGCGTCGGCGAAGAAAATTTGCAGGAACCCAATGAAAACGCCGCCCAAGAAATTGAGAATCAAGTAGGCGCCTAAGATGCCAAACAGCACGTGGAACGTGGTGGCCCGAGGCCCACGCGCCAAATCCTCGGGTTTCTCTTCTACCCAGCCCTCAGCGCCAACGACCGGTTCGTGGGGAGGGCCGGCCGGCAATGGGTCGGCAAATTGATCCATGCTAGTTCCACCGATGGTACGCGGGGTGCCCTTCGGTGACGGCGACGAATGTGCCGGTGCAGGTCGCCGTGATTTTGGCTTCGCCTTTCAATTCCGCCCAGACTTCGGCTTCCACTTTGCACACGCGGTCGTCGATGCTGACTGGCCGGGCCTTGACGGTGAGGCGGCCGGGGAAGGGCGTGGGGCGTTTGAGTTTCACGTGAAAATCTGCGGTGACGGTGCAGTCGGGGCGGTCCCAGCCGTGGTGGTTCATGATGGCGGTGGCGGCGCACCAGTTGCTGTGGCAGTCCAAGAGGGAGCCAAGGATGCCGCCGTTGAGAACACCGGGGAACGCTTGGTGGGCTTCCACGGGATCAAAGGTCATGACGAATTCGCCGTCTTCGTGCGTGCCTTCCCAGTGGCTCTTGATTTGCAAGCCGTCGGGGTTGGCGGGTCCGCATCCAAAGCAGATGCTGTTGGGCGCAAAGCGATCCTGGTCGGCCACGGTGGCGGGGGACTGCACGAGTGCGGCAGTGGCCCTTGCTTCTTGGCGGTGTCGCATGGCGTCATTTGCCGAGCGTCAAAAAATTGAGTCAAAATGGAAAGAGAGAGGGAAGGAAAAGGGGGGTTGCGCGTCAAGCGCGTTGGGCCTTACTTGGACTTCTTGCCGTTGCCGTTGGCGGGGAACGACGTGGGGTCGTTCGGGTCGCTGTCGTGGGCAACTTCGCGGCCGTTGCTGTAACCGTCACCGTCGCGGTCGCTGTCACAGACGTCGCCCTTTCGGTCGCCGTCCATGTTGGCTTGGTCCGCGTTGGATTTGTCCGCGCAGTTGTCCAGTTCGTTGTCGACGCCGTCGCCGTCTCGGTCGCTGTCGCAGCCGTCGGGGGTGCCGTCGCCGTCCAAGTCGTCTAGGTCGTTGCTGCCTTCGCAGACATCGTCTTGGTTGGCTACGGTGTCGCCGTCGGTGTCACCGAGGGGGCCGTCGTTGTTGTTGGGGTCGCAGCCATCTGCGATGCCGTCGCCGTCCACGTCTTGGGTGTCGTCGAAGCCGGCACAGGTGTCGCTGTTGTCACCAACGCCATCGCCGTCACTGTCGACCCATTCCGAGGCGTCGTTGGGGAAAGCGTCACTGTTGTCACCAACACCATCGCCATCACTGTCGACCCATTCCGAGGCGTCGTTGGGGAAGGCATCGCTGTTGTCACCAACACCATCGCCATCACTGTCAGACCATTCGGTGGCGTCAGTCGGGAAGGCGTCACTGTTGTCGCCAACTCCGTCACCATCCGAGTCAGCCCATTCCGAGGCGTCGTTGGGGAAGGCATCACTGTTGTCACCAACACCGTCGGCGTCACTGTCGACCCATTCGGTGGCATCGTTGGGGAAAGCATCACTGTTGTCACCAACACCATCGCCATCCGAGTCAGCCCA
>JBFJXT010000122.1:0-6516 GCA_041623015.1 Thermoplasmatota archaeon
CTGGTCCCACTCGGCGAGGCTGCTTCCACTCATGTGGGTAAGCGCCACTTGGGTGCTGAGTGTTTCTTCGTGCGCGGGGGCGGCGGCCCTGAGGCGATGGATGCGGTCGCGCGCCAACGGCAGCGGGTCCTTGTATCGGTCGTATCCGCCCCATAGTTCGTCGCTGCCTTGCCCACAAAGCCCGACCGTGACCGATTTTCGCATGAATTCAAACAGAGGCAGGAAGAAGAATTCCGTGTAGTTGATGTTCTCGTTGTGCCACGTGTACCGGGGCAAATCGCGAATCACATCGTCCACATCAAAGAAGGTCTCGTGGTGCTCCGTGCCAAGGTGTTCGGCAAGGCGACGCGCCTCCTTGAAGTCTTGAACCTCTTCCGATTCTGCAATGGTAAACGTGTGAATGGGCGAGTCAGAAAGGAGACTCTGATGCACGGCAGCAACGGCCGCGGAGTCCAGGCCGCCACTGAGGATGACCCCGAGGGGCACGTCGGCCATCAGTTGTTCTTCCACGCTGTCAATGAACCGAGAGCGCACCGCCTCTACGGCCTTGTCGATGGTTGCAAAACGCCCGACGGGAACATGATAGTAGGGCTGCCAGCCAATGTGGCACTGGGGGGTGCGGTTGGCGCGCAGGGTTGCGTGGGTGCCAGGCGGCAATTGGTGGACCCCGGCAAACAAAGTCGCCTGACCCGTTAGGAATTCGAGGGCGGCGCGCTCCTTGATGCGATTCAAATCGGGGATTCGTTCGAGGCCTGAGTGGGCAAACAGCGCTTTTTGCTCGGAGGCAAAAATCCAGTCGCCATCCACGCACGCATAGAACAAGGGCTTGATGCCAAAGGGGTCCCGGGCAATGAACAAGGTTTGCTCTTGGGTATCCCAGAGGGCAAAGGCGAACATACCTTCCAAGTGCGTCACAACGTCCGCGCCCCAGTGTCGGTATCCTTCGAGGATCACTTCCGTATCCGAGTGATCTGTTTGGAACGTGGCCCCCGCGCCCTCCAGGATGCGGCGCAGGGTCTTGTGGTTGTAGATTTCTCCGTTGAACACCACGCAATAACGACCGTCGTGGCTTTCCATCGGTTGGGCCCCACCTTTGAGGTCAATGATGCTCAATCGCTGGTGCCCCAAGGTGATGCCGGCATCCGTCCACACCCCATGGCCATCGGGGCCTCGGTGGGCAATGCGTTCGCACATCTTCCCGACGAGGGACGGATCTTCTCGGCCAAGTAGGCCCGCAATGCCACACATGGGCGTCGGTGCCAGCGGAAGTCTCGACTTAAGGAAGGCTGAACGGGCTGGGCGCTTGACGGCTCGAACACCGTGCCACCTCTTCGTCTGTCAAGCCAATCGTTTTGCCAATTTTTTGGCATTGGAAACGGTGTCCCGGTTCAATGCAAACCCGAGGGGAGCAAGAAGAGTTGGCCGAAGGAGCCCCGCGTCTTGCAAGTGTTGTAGTCGGACGCGGATCGTTCGCCTTGCTGCCCCTACCTGACGGGCCAATTCACTGACATTGGTATCGGGGGCCGCTTCAATCAACTCGAGCAACATTTGGCTGTGTCTTTGCCGCAACGCCACGGCACAACGGGCAATAGGCTCCGGTACCGTTTGTTCAAACATATGGACTCGAGCACCTTCGCGAATGGCATGGATTTTCTTGGCTTCAATGAGGTTGTCCGTGTGAAAACAGACGGTGCCCCATCCCATGCCAAGGGCTTGTTTGATGCCGGACTTGTGGGCGCCGGGGTTGGCATGGATGAACTTGAGCACCCGTTTTTGACTCATTTGAGTTCCCTGGCCATTTCCAACGCCGCTCTGCTTGCTCGGTATCGTTTTCGTCCGGCGCCGTAGCAATCTACAAGGCCCACTGCTTGGAGTTCCTCCAAACGATTGCTAATGAGGCGGCGGCCTAGCCGAGTGCGGTTCATAATCTCCTGAATGGAGGATTGACGATCGGACCCCATGACCAAAATTAACTGGGCTGCGTGGGGGTGTAGCAGGGCGGACCAGCGCCGGGCGTAGTGGTAATCAACGTCTCGCGAAAACAAGTGAACTTGGCGGCCAAGTTCCACGCGCTGGATTCTTTGCTTTCGCTCCAGGACTTCAACGTGGTAGGTGCATGTCCCCCAGGCAATGTTGAATTGTAGACACATTTGCGTCTTGTTCACACCTGGTTGATCCAGGATGTGACGCAACATGCCTTGACGGACTGTAACCACCTCACCCGAAGCAAGAGCCGGATGTGGGAGTGCTCTTCGCATCAATGAAGTCAAGCAACGTAGAAGGTATGGGATGTTTCGTCCTAGATTGGGAATGAGGGCGGCCCAAGAGAGCGGTTACCGTGGAAAATGTCTGTACTCTCTTAGGAGTTGTCCTTACTACGAAAGGCAACTCAGGTCAATTCGGTGTCCGCCTTCTTCGGTGGTGACGACGACGGACATATCCGTGAGACCATTGCCAAAATCGGGGTCAATCCCCGCCGATCCCGGTTCGGCGGGCGAGACACAATCGTTGTTGAAGTTGAGTGCTGGACCGGCAGAAGCCAGCGGACAAATCGTGAACAATGATGTTAATACCATAAAGGCAATTACTTTGCACTCCATGGGCATTCATCAACGTCGGTGATTTGATGATATTCGTTAAATTGCACAGTTTATTCGATAATTAGGGTTAATTCACTTTGATTTCCATGGATCCAACTTCCTGTGCGAGCGTACTGGCCGATTTTCCCAGGGGAAGCAGGCCCCGCCCTGGACCCCCCTCAATGGAGACCACGACTGTGGAAATTGCCCGATAGCCACCCACGTCAAATCGATACGTCATCCGCGTTGTATCATGAAACAAGACCACATCCCGACCAACGGGCTCATCATTCGCAACTGGACTGGATTGATTCAATTGCAAGTTCCAGCCGCTCGACCTTGCCCTCAACTCCCCTCCCAATTCAAAGGAAATTTCGGAAAGCCCACCCGCCCGAATCGGCAAGCCATGTCGCTTTCCATCTCGAATCAATTCATCCGCGTCCGTCACCCAATCCACGAGGTACCCCTGGCGCAACGAAGGCGTGGAGTTTGCCAGGAGAATGTATGAAATCACCTGGAACTGGTTTTCCAAGAGTAGCGCGGTTCCCCGAAGAAAACTAGTGCAATCATCCACAAGAAATACCCATTGCGCAGTACGAGCCCCCTCACTTTCAAAGCCTGGAGGCAAGTAGGAATCTGCCGCTTGCTTACTGATGGTCACCGCGGTGCGCCACCCAGCGCACGCCCCTCGCCACGCTAGGTCCGGCTCGGTGACATCAGCCGCTTGCGGTGCTTCAAGACCTCCTTCATCCATCGAAACGCTCCCAAGGCAGCCCGAGAGCGCGACCAAGACCGTCAAAGCGATCCCGAGGTGCCTAGACATTCAACGAAGCGCCCCTTTGCCAACCTGCAAGTGCTGGCGCAATACTGAATTGATTGCCTGAGTGCTCATCCACCACGCCGATGCCCTTGAGCTGGTGCAACGTGGAGCGAATTTGTCTCGGCCCCACGTGAAGCATCTGCGCCAATTGATCCGGCGAGCAGGATCCGTGCTTGGACAGAGCCGCCATCAGTTTCGTCAATCCATTCATCTCGAAATAGAGCCTGTACTGTTCAGATTTCACGTTCCTCAAGTCAAGGTTGGGCTGGTAGATTTTGCACC
Source organism: Thermoplasmatota archaeon (assembly GCA_041623015.1). Classification (GTDB taxonomy): domain Archaea; phylum Thermoplasmatota; class E2; order JACPAO01; family JAHFTW01; genus JANQNI01. Next base: position 3,682 of record JBFJXT010000122.1, read on the forward strand.
CTGCAACCCAGTGACTTCGAATGGCATGGATGCGCTCCAACTGGAGAAGGTGTCTGTTGCCAGTGCTTCGAGTCAGCGGCGTCCCTTGCTCCTTGAATTTCTGAACAATCTCGGCAAAGCTTAGCGGACCGTGAGCAAGAATCGTTTCAAAGACGCGCCGTCGAATGGGATTGCCATTGGCCACCGCAAGCACCCGGCCCGGCGTCAATTGCACCTTCGACTCGCACTTGTTGGAAATCGAAGCGAGGCCATCCATTTTGAACATGAGACTGCCACTGTTGAGCATGTACGCATGGCCCCGCCGATCGCCGGAGCTTGCCGCTTGCAGAATGTCATGCGCCATGAGAATGCGCAAGTGGTAGGCAACGGTGGATTTGGCCAAGCCGAGCGCATGGACAAGGTCGTGCTGTCGAATGGGCTGGCGGGCGTGAATTTCCTGCATGATTCGGCGCCGGGTGGCGCTGGCATAGGCATCTGCCTTGACCAATTTTGGTGTGCTTCTGCCAATGAGCGCCGTTAGGAGGCCACGCCCGACCTCCGTGAGCAACAAGATGGCTGCAAGGACACCAAGGGTTGTCACGCCAAGGACTGCCCCCTCGATGAGGGCCACGGTGTCTACAAAAATTCCAGTTGCTTCGCCTTCTATGGCCCAGACGGTGCGTCCGTCTTGGAGCCTAGATTCGAATTGAATGCCCCCTTGAAGCGTCAAAATGTGTTGCTGTTGAGGCAAGGGCTCACCACCTGCATCCACAGCCACGTTGACATTTCTCCATGTGGCTTCCCCTTGAATCATGCCCCGTTGTTGGGTGCTCTCGAACACCCATGCAGACCCGGGCCCAACGGCCACTTTCGCCGAATCGAATTGGAGCATCAAGAGGAGATTGTCGTAGACATACCGCCCCGTCCCCGTAAGTGGGTCAATGGTGCTTTTTTGGGTGTTCAGGAAGGTCCCGGTGGTGACCGGTTTGCCATCCAAGAGTACCGAATCGCCGGCCAGGAACGCTACGTGGTCGCCGTTGAAGACGAGCTCTGGCCAATGGGGCGTGGATAGGGAGGCGTACACCCCCGAAGGCCGCAGCGCCTGATGGTTCAGTTGGTGGAGGAACTGAAAGGCACTGTCTTGGTGCATTTCTGGAGCCAAGTTGGGTGCCGACAAGTGAACCTGAGATAGGTTGAGGTTTGGCTCTAACGCAGAGCCAGAGTCAGAAAAAATGCGCAGCGAGCCTGTTGAGCTGTGGGCAAAGAGTCTGTTGACGGTTCGCGTCCAGACCTCCTCTGGCTCCTGGTCCGGCGTTTGATCTTGGATTAATTTGATGTCGCCAGGCTCACCCACTTGGATTCGATAGGTTGGCACATTGTAGAGGGCGGCGGTGGCATTCTGGAGTTGCAGGTTTGCCCACCACGGAAGGTCGTTGCTTGGATCCACCCAAAAAACGGAGGCTTTTGCATCCATTCGGATGTCTCCTGCTAGGGTGCTCGATCCAAAGTGTTCAATGTGGCCGGTGATGGATTCTGCGGCGCTTACGCTGGAGGGTGCGAGCATCAACACGAGGATGAGCCAAGCAAACCGCCCGGTGTCCACCACCTCAACAAAGCCCAGTGGCTAAAATAAATGTTGGGGTATTGTGATATTATAATTTTCAAGTTACTATATTATCAATTGAATGTGGATAATATGTCTCCTTGGTTCGCTTATTATTCTGATAATATCAAATGGTTTAGAGGGTGGAGGAACGTCAATCTATTTTCGATAGATACACTCAATGAATTGGCACCGCTCAGGCGCGCCTTTTTCACTTTATGCACTAAGAAGCATTGACGAATTTGGTTTGACCATGCAACAGGGCCTTCTTGACATTGCCAATGTGCTTGGTAATGTCAATTCCCTGCGGGCACGCTTCCACACAATTGAAAATTGTACGGCAGCGCCAAACACCCGTGTACTCATTGAGGCGCTTGAGGCGTTCATCGTTGCCCTCGTCGCGGGTGTCGAACAAGAACCGGCTGGCTTGAACGATGGCCGCCGGACCGACGAATTGATCGTTGGCCCAGAAACTGGGGCAGGACGTGGTGCAGACTGCGCACAAGATACACTTGGCTTGGTCGTCGATGAGTTGCTGGTCCTCGTGGCTCTGGATGCGCTCGCGGCCACTGGCCTCGTGCTTGACCACTTGGAACGGCATGACGCTCTCGTAGCTGGCAAAGAACGGGTCCATGTCCACCACAAGATCACGCTTCACGGGCAAGCCCTTGAGCGGTTCCACAGTGATGGTGGTGGGCAAGTCCTTGGCAAGAATCTTGCAAGCCAAGCGGTTCTTGCCGTTGATCACCATGGCGTCGCTTCCGCAGATTCCATGGGCGCAGCTGCGACGGTACACGAGGCTGCCATCTTGCTCCCACTTGACACGGTTGAGCAAATCCAAAACACGGTCCGTGGGCAACACGTCGTCCAGGGAGTGCGTTTCGAAGTGGGCCTTGGTGTCGCCCTTTTGGGGGTCAAAGCGCGCGATGCGCAGAGTGACTGTGGACATTAGTAGACACGCTCCATGGGTTGGTACCGGGTAATGACAACGGGCTTGTAATCCAGTGCCACGCCGTCGCCTTCGAGTCGGGCGAGGGTGTGTTGCAGGAACTTCTCGTCGTCGCGCTTAGGGAAGTCGTCGCGGGCGTGGCCGCCACGAGATTCTTCGCGAGCCAGGGCCGATTCGACCACGGCGGCGCTGATGTCAAGGAGGTAGCCTAGTTCCATTGCTTCGAGCAATTCCGTGTTGAACAAGGTGCCACCGTCGCTGACGGCCACATCTTGGTAGCGGCGGCGCAAGTCTGCGATGATGC